>NZ_RZPL01001191.1:0-802 GCF_004022805.1 Mesorhizobium sp. M7A.F.Ca.CA.002.04.1.1
CGCCTCCTGAAAATAGTGCCGGAAATTATAGTCGATGCCGACAAAGCTGGTCGGTTCGCCGGCATTGCTGGCTGATATGGCGATGCCTGCCGTATCGATGACATAGATGGCGGAGGCCGAGGCATCGCCGGCAATCGCCTTGAGCTTGTCGTTGAGGGCCGCTTCTTGCATCTTCCCGGCCCGGCGCAGCGCGCCCCGCACAGCATCGTCGCGGGCCAGCACCAAGGGAACCAGGCGCTGCTTTTCGATTTCGCCGGTCAGCGTTCCCGCCGCCAGCGGCAGAGCGGCAAGTGCTGTGTCGCGCAGATTGTCGGCCGCCTGGCCGGAGGCGATGCGCCCGGCGATGGCGATCGCGCCAGCCAGGACGGCAAGGGCTGCGACCACGGCAAGCCAGCGGCCGTCGCGCAGCCGGGCCACCGCCTCGCGCAGCAACTCACGGCCGGCAAACCCTTGGGATTCGCTATCGGTGCCTGCCTGCGGCGTCTGCCCTCTCCCTTTTCTTCGCGGCTTTCCGGTCAGTGTAATGCGAAAATCCGCCCAGGCAAACGCCACTTGTGCGGAAATCCGCACAAGTATTGTCCGCGCGACCTCTGACAAAGGCGGAAATCCGCGATTCCGGCCTTTCCCCGATCTGGCACGACGCTTGCAAAACTGTTTTCAGCGGCGTGCGACCGGAGCGCCGCGATGGGAGAAGTCACGCAGGCGATCCGTTTTCGCCCATCCGGCCAGGGAGAGTTCGATGCACATCGCAGACCAATCAGGCGCGCTTGCCGCGCAGCGCAAACCTTTCTATGCCCAACTC
>NZ_RZPL01001192.1:0-801 GCF_004022805.1 Mesorhizobium sp. M7A.F.Ca.CA.002.04.1.1
GTCCTTCATCATCGGCGTCGCAGGCGTCATCTGGGCCTTCGCCTATCTGAGGACCGTCGAGCCGGACGGCTTCGATCTCGATCGGTCGTTCCAAATCCTGTTCATCATCATCATCGGCGGGCTGGCTTCGATCCGCGGCGCGTTTTTCGGCGCCGCCCTCATCGTGGTTTTCCCGCTCGCTCTGTCGCGCCTCGGCGGCTTCCTGCTCGGCGATCTCTTCGATTCGGGCGTGCTCGACATGAGCCAGCGCATCGTTCTGGGCGCGCTCATCATCCTGTTTCTGATCCTTGAGCCCGACGGGCTGGTGGCGCTGTGGGACAGGGTCCGAAGACGGCTCCTGTTCGCCTGGCAGTCGACTTGAGCTGATGCATTGAAAATGAATCCCATCGGAAAATGAACAAGGGGCCGAACAAGACGGCCCATACCGGGAGTACCTCGACCATGACTTTCCTCAGCACAATCAAGGCGGCGGCGTTGTCCGCGGCGATGATCGTGTCGGTGGCCTTGCCCGCCGCGCACGCCGACGAACAATATTTTCCGCTGCAGAGCTATCGCGTCGGGCCTTACGCGGCCGGCGGCACCGGCTTCTTCGGCGGCTTCATCGACTATCTCAACCTCATCAACATCCGCGACGGCGGCGTCAACGGCGTCAAGCTGACCTGGGACGAATGCGAGACCCAGTACGAGGTCGAGCGCGGCGTCGAATGCTACGAGCGGCAGAAGAGCCATGCCGGCGCCGCCGCCTGGAACCCGCTCTCGGTCGGCATCGCCTATGCCATGATTGACCGCATCACCGCCGAC
>NZ_RZPL01001193.1:0-797 GCF_004022805.1 Mesorhizobium sp. M7A.F.Ca.CA.002.04.1.1
CACCTGCAAGGCGAGTTCGCGCGTCGGCGCCACCGCCAGCGCCAGCGGTGCGGCGGCGTGGCCGAAGCGCTCCGCGCCCTCAAGCAGGGTCGGCGCCAGAGCGAGGCCGAAGGCCACCGTCTTGCCGGAGCCGGTCTGCGCCGAAACCAGCGCATCGGCCTCGCCGAGCTCGGGCGCCACGACCGCCTTCTGGACGGGCGTCAGCTCGGAATAGCCGCGTTTCTCCAGCGCCCTGGCAAGCGCTGGAACAAGTGCTTCGAAGTTGGACATCTCACTCTTTCGGAATTTTAGGGTCCGCGCTCATCACGGAGCACATGCCGGGGCGGGCCTCGCGCCAGCCAAACAATCTTGGCCGTTCGTACTTCGCGCAGCCGCGATTGTACAGGGCGCGCGCAAAACCAGGCGCCGCTCGGCAATTGACTCTTGCCGCAAACCGCGTAAAAGCCGGCACCGAACGGGACAGTTTCGATGCGCGGCCTTTTGACGGCTCTTCCTGCATTCGATGCCCCCAGCCTCAATGCACATCATTGGGCCGGGCGCGTCGGCGCATCTCCTCGTTTCAGCAAAACCACATTCTTGGCCGAGAAAACTGGCAAAACCACCACCAAAACGGTGTGATTCCCTTGGCCTAACCACCCTCTCCCGGGTTCGGCCCGGGGGACGGAACCCGCAGCGGCCAGCGGGTTTCTCCAAAAACCAAGCGGAGAGGGACAGGAGATTTTTCGATGAGTTTCAAGGTAGCGATCGTCGGCGCCACGGGCAATGTGGGCCGGGAAATGCTCAACATACTGGAAGAG
>NZ_RZPL01001194.1:0-797 GCF_004022805.1 Mesorhizobium sp. M7A.F.Ca.CA.002.04.1.1
CTGCTATGCCACCACCAACCGCCAGGAAGCCGTCAAGGACACCGCGCCGGGCGCCGATCTCTATCTGATCGTCGGCGCGCCGAATTCCTCCAATTCGCGACGACTTGTCGAAGTGGCGGAGCGTGCAGGCGCCACCATGTCGCTTCTCGTGCAGCGCGCCGCCGAGATTCCGTGGAATGACATCGGCAACATTTCGACGCTCGGCCTGTCGGCCGGCGCGTCGGCGCCCGAAATCATCGTCGACGAGATCATCGACGCGTTCCGGCAGCGCTTCGATGTCACGATCGATCTGGCCATCACGGCCACGGAAACGGAGGATTTTCCGGTCATGCGGGTACTGCGCGATGTCGAACTGACGCGGGCCGACATGGCCTTCGTCAATGGAGCCGCGTAAGGCACATGGCGGTCTACACTGACGTCGCGGAAGGCGAACTCGGCGCATTCCTGAAGCACTATCCGGTCGGCGATCTCCTGTCCTACAAGGGCATCGCCGAAGGCACCGAGAACTCGAACTTCCTGCTGCACACCTCGAGCGGCTCCTACATCCTGACGCTCTATGAGAAGCGCGTCGAGAAGGCGGATCTGCCGTTTTTCCTTGGGCTGATGGGCCATCTCGCCTACAAGGGCGTGTCCTGCCCGCTGCCGGTGACCGCCCATGACGGCAGCGTCATCGGCACGCTCGCCGGCCGGCCGGCGGTCATCATCACCTTCCTGGAAGGGCTTTCGTTGCGGCGGCCCACAGCCACGCATTGTGCCGAGGTCGGCAAGGCGTTGGCGCAATTGCATCTGGCCGGCGC
>NZ_RZPL01001195.1:0-797 GCF_004022805.1 Mesorhizobium sp. M7A.F.Ca.CA.002.04.1.1
ACCGTAGTCTTCGCCTTGGCCACCTTGACAAGGTGCTCACGCAGCTTGCGCAGCGCCTGACTATCGCCAAGCATCTCCTTGCTGATCTTTTTACGTTCCATTTGGCAGCCCATCCCACTCCGCCACCCGCCGGTAGAACTGCACTGGACGGTGAGCTGTGTTGTATTTCGCCATCATCATTCTCGATCTCACCTTTGTTGCTTCGAAATTTCCGGCGCGCGGACCCCCTCGGCAAATGGCAATGGCGCCTGAGCATCGTTGTCTTTCACCAGGACGAGCGTCTTCTCCTCCGTGCGGGCGCCCGCAATATGCGCGCTTGTTTGCGCAGGCCTTTACTCGACCGGTCGCCGTTCTGTCCGGCTTCTGCCGCACCGCAGCCTGCAAACCCATCCTTGACAAGAAAGGAGGGGAGTCAATCGAGCTCTCCTTGCATTCGTGCAAGGAAAATTGTCAGTTTGATAGAATTCTATCAAAACGGCAGAAACGCCCCGCCCCCAATTTGGCTGTACCTGCGGCGTTCAGCTTACGTGACGACATGTGCGGACTTGTCCCAATTGCCGTCCGAGTTGTGCGGGAAACAGTAGCCGCTGCGCTGTTCGCTTCAACCGCGTGATGCCGCTGACAGTAGAGGCGGCGGCTCGTCGAGCGAGGCTTCATTGTTCGGCTACTAAAGCGGCTGTGCTTTGGTGGGAGTTGGTTTCGCCCAAGTTCTGGGCCTGGGGGTGTCTAGCCCGTTTCGCCGCACAGGCTCCTCCCACATCGTCGAGGCCGAGAAGGAGGGACCCCACAGCCCTCCC
>NZ_RZPL01001196.1:0-792 GCF_004022805.1 Mesorhizobium sp. M7A.F.Ca.CA.002.04.1.1
CCGTAGAACACCAGCTCAAGAACGATCGACCAGTAGACGCCGTCCATGAAGGGCTGGCCGAACGCCGGCGCGAACATCGACAGATTGGCGGCATACTGAACGAAAGAGGCCGAAAGCAGCGGCGACCCGGCAAGGAAGACAATCGCGAAGGTGATCGTCATGCAGAGCAGGAAGCCCGGATAGAGGCGAACGAACCGCGCGACCGCAAACTGGTCCCAACTGCGGTTTTCCGCCGACCAGGCAATGACGAAACCGCTGATCAGGAAGAACAGATTGACGCCGAGATAGCCGTAGAGGGCGAACGGTGCCGCAAGCGGATAACCCTCAGCCAGAATGCCCTCGGCAGCCGCGCCGCGAAAGAAATAGTGGAAGAACACGACAGCCATCGCCGCGACCAGCCTGAGCAGGTCCAGCGTCGCAATGTAATTTTGTTCCGCAGGTCTGGTGTTCATCCGCATTTCCCGCATCTACGGTCGGCAAACCATAGAGCGGATCGCGGCTGAGCGGGTTAAGAGGCCTAGATTATCGCCAGATGTAGTAAATTTACGCGGAACGAGGCGTCAGACCGCCGAACCATAGAGGTCATAGGCGTCGGCACGGTCGATCTTGACGGTGACGATATCGCCTTGGCGCAGCGGACGACGCGACTGGATGTGCACCGAGCCATCGATCTCGGGCGCGTCGTATTTGGTGCGGCCCTTTGCCGATGTGCCATGCGCCTCGTCGATCAGCACCGGGAGGCGCTTGCCGACTTTTCTGGCCAGCTGTGTCGCCGAAATCTTCTGCTGACGC
>NZ_RZPL01001197.1:0-785 GCF_004022805.1 Mesorhizobium sp. M7A.F.Ca.CA.002.04.1.1
GGTCAAGGATGGTCTGTCCGTCTTCGACATCTCCGATGCCTCGGCCTTCGGCGGCAACATCCAGACCAGCCTTCGCTTCGATCGCAAGCCGGAAGGCTCGCAAGTCGAAATCCGCCTTCTGGCGTCCGACATCGACGGCGGTGCTTTCGGCACGGCGGCAGGGATGACGCGGCTGGTGCCGGTCGGCACGGGCACCGTCTCGGTGATCCTCAAGGGGCCGGGCAGAACCTGGGATTCCATCTTCGACAATGCCGACGGCTCGGTCTCGGCGACCTTCGGGCCGGGTGCGTTGAGCAAGCTCAACCTGCCGGCCTTCCTCAAACATACCGAACAGGGCGGCTTCTTCGCGCTCGACGATGTCTCCGACGCAACATTGCCGATCGACGGTGCCGAGATCAAGGCAACCATTTCGAAGGGCGTGGCGCGAATCGACAAGGCCGAGGCCAATTCAGCGAAGTACAAGATCTGGCTGTCCGGCATCGCGTCCTACGCCGGGCGCGGACTGGCCTTGTCCGGCGGCGTCATTCAGCCGGATCAGGCGGCAACGCAGGCCAACGGCCAGCAAGGCCCCAACCAGTCGTCGTTCTTCGTCGGCGGAACCTGGAGCACGCCGTTCATTTCCCCGATCAGCCGCGGCGTTTCGGGGGAATAAGCGGTCGCGTTTTCGTCTTCAGCCGCGTTGCGCGGCCTGCTCGTCGAGCTGGCGCTGCACCTCACGCCGCTTGTTGGCAAGCGAGGCGATGATGACGCCGATCGCCACGACGGCGATCAGGATGGTGCAGGCG
>NZ_RZPL01001198.1:0-785 GCF_004022805.1 Mesorhizobium sp. M7A.F.Ca.CA.002.04.1.1
GATCTGGTTCGCCCTACACCTGCTCGGCGTGGTTTGAGCAGAGCACCTTTCCCTTCTCCCGCAAGGGGAGAAGGAAAGTCCGCGAGGGACGTCTACAGGTCGAACACCGCAATCTTGCGCTTGTCGAACTTGATGCCGATCTCGCCGCGCACCAGCTTGAGCGCGGCCTCGCCGAACACCGCGCGCCGCCAGCCCTGCAGGGCCGGTACGTCGGCGTCCTCGCCCTCGGCGGCGATACGGTCGATGTCGTCGCTGGAGGCCAGCACCTTGGACGCGACGCCTTCCTTTTCGGCGACGATCCGCAGCAGCACCTTCAACAGTTCCGCCGCGGCGCTCGAGCCCTCGGGCGGCTGGAAACTCTTTGGCAGTTTCGGCATCTGCTCCTTGGGCAAGGCAAGGGCGGTGTTGACCGCGCCGAGCAGCGCCGTTGCCGTCGACGAGCGCTCCCAGCCCTTCGGCGTCGTGCGCAGCTTGCCAAGGGCTGCCGCGTCGCGCGGCGCCTGCTGCGCCACCTCGTAGATCGCGTCGTCCTTCAGCACGCGGCCGCGCGGCACGTCGCGTTCGCGCGCCTCGCGCTCGCGCCACGCCGCAACGCCCTGCACGATCGCCAGTTCCTGCGGCTTGCGCAGCCGCATCTTCAGCCGTTTCCAGGCGTCCTCGGGGTGCGGATCATAGGTCTCGCGCGAGGTCAGCACCTCCATTTCCTCGTTGAGCCAATGGGCGCGGTTTTCGCGCGCCAGTTCGGCGCTGAGGTGCTGATAGACCTCGATCAGATGGGTGACGTC
>NZ_RZPL01001199.1:0-784 GCF_004022805.1 Mesorhizobium sp. M7A.F.Ca.CA.002.04.1.1
GACCGGACCGGCCACCGCCAGCACCGCCGAATTGGGACGCACCGACGAGCGATCGAGCACGGCCGCCTGGATCGCCTCGTCGATGGTGTTGTAGTTCGCCGTCTGGACGATGGTCGGCTCGCCTGCCTCGGAATTGGCGTCGAGCACGATCGAAAAGCGCGCATTGGTGCCGCCGATGTCGCCGATAAGGATCGGAAACCGCAACAAAGTATCGTCGTCGCCTGTGCCTGGCATGCTCTCGTCCGTCTCCGGCGCCACCGACGGCATCTAGCCGTTCTTCCGTTGACTAGCGCATGGGTTTGAAAAGGGAAACGGTTTTCGACCCCGGCGGCGCGCTGAGGCCGGCTGTGCGGCCAAACCGACACGGTTTCGCAAAAATAAGGCCCCGAACCGATTGGGCCGTGACCGTCAGTTTCCTGGCGGCCGCGGTCGCGGCAGCGGCACGCCGGTCTCGGGGGTCGCCGTGAAGGCGTTCACCGTACTTGGCAAGCCGGCGGCGGCCGGCGTGGCGGACAATGACGGCGCTTCGGGTTCGGGTGCGGCAGCCGCGACCGGCACGCCGCCGCCATGATAGGTCGCCGCCTCGGCCGAGGCCGGCCCCGGCGCGTCGAGCACGGCGCGGCATTCGCTCGGCAGGTTCGCCATCGTCATCAGGTCGCGTGCCTTGGGGGCATCCGGGTTCTTGTTGGGCCGCCACGGCTCCTGCGTGAACCACCAGGCCAATGGCTTGCCGCAACCGTCATCGTCCGGCGTCGCTTCCTGCGCCTTGCAGCCGGGGGATCCC
>NZ_RZPL01000119.1:0-10453 GCF_004022805.1 Mesorhizobium sp. M7A.F.Ca.CA.002.04.1.1
GCCTTCCGCACCATCATCAAGACACACAATCAGCGGCTTTACCGGATCGCGCGCGGCGTCGTGCGCAATGACAGCGAGGCCGAGGACATCGTGCAGGAGGCATACGTCAAGGCCTTCGCCCATCTCGATGCGTTTCGCGGCGACTCCTCGCTCGCCACATGGCTATCGCGCATCGTCATCAACGAGGCGCTCGGCCGGCTGCGCAAAAGACGCAAAACGGTGGCGCTGCCGGAAAATCCGCAAGCCGAGATCATCCGGTTTCCCCTCAATCCCAGCGACGATCCGGAACGGACAATGGCGCAACGGCAGATCCTCCAACTGGTCGAACAGGCCACCGACAGCCTTCCCGACGTCTACCGGACGGTGTTCGTGGCGCGGGTGATCGAGGGGCTGAGCATCGAAGAGACCGCCGACCTCCTCGGCGTGCGGCCGCAAACCGTCAAGACAAGGCTGCACCGCGCCCGCGCCCTTGTCCGCAAGGCGCTGGACGACCAGATCGGGCCGGTGCTGCTCGACGCCTTCCCCTTCGCCGGCCGGCGTTGCGAACGACTGACCAGCGCCGTGATGCGACGGCTCGGGCTGGAAAGCTGAGCCTCAGCGGATTTCAGTTCATTTCAGCGGGAACGTTTGCCGCTGACCAGCATCCAATGACCGTCAACCGAAAAACACTGTCCGGGACGATTTCAGCGTCCCGGCGAAGGAGATGCCATGTCTATCCGACACACTGCTGCGCTCGCCGCCCTGCTGCTGCTCGGCACCGCGCCGTTCGCACAAGCCGCCGACAAGCCGACCGATCCGCAGATCGCCCATATCGCCTACACGGCCGGGGTCATCGACATCGAAGCGGCCAAGCTGGCCATCGACAAATCGAAGAACAAGGAGGTTGTCGATTTCGCCAAGGATATGGTCCGCGATCACGAGGCTGTAAATGTTCAGGCGCTCGACCTGGTCAAGAAGCTCAAGGTCACCCCGGAAGACAACCCCACCAGCAAGGCGCTGACCAAAGCTGCGACGGAGGAGCGGGCCAAGCTCGCCAAACTCCACGGCGCTGCCTTCGACAAGGCCTATGTCGACAATGAGGTCGCCTATCACAAGCAGGTCAACGGCGCGCTCGAAACCCTTTTGATCCCGTCGGCGCAGAATGCCGAGCTGAAAAGCCTGCTGGAAACCGGCTTGAAGATATTCCAGGGCCATGAGCAGCACGCCGAACACGTCGCCGGCATGCTCAAGTAAGGACCGGGAGCATGCAGAACCACCATCTGTGGATTGCGTTGACGCTCGCCGTCGGGATCGTGCCGGCGCAAGCCGAAACCATCCAGGTCACCATCGACAGGCTGGTGTTCTCTCCGGCCACCGTCGAGGCAAAGGTCGGCGACACGATCGAGTGGGTGAACAAGGATGTGTTCGCCCACACGGCAACCGTGAAAGGCGGCTGGGAAGTGATGATCCCGCCGAAGAAATCCGCAAGCCTGACTTTGAAGACGGCGGGACCGGTCGACTACTTCTGCCGCTTTCACCCCAACATGAAGGGCCGTTTGGTGGTGGCGCCCTGATCCAGCTCCGACGAGTGCATGTCGCCCAAAAGTAACCTCGGTTTTGGGAGAACGACACGCATAAAAACAAAGACCTGAAGCGGGTCGCCTGAGGAATTCCAGCGACCCGCTTCAGGCTCGCCTGGCCTCGTCGGGACGCGCGATATGTGTCCACGAGCCGTCATAGCCCGGCTCGCGGCGTGCAATCCAGGCATTCAGCCCTTCGCGCAGATCAGCGGTCGGGGCCACGCGGGCAAACTGCTCGGCCTCGACCAGCAAACCTTCGGCGATGCTCTGGTTGAGGCCGCGCGCCACTGCCGTGAGGATGCCGGCAATCGCCAGATCGGAGTGCCGCAGGATACGCCTGGCCAGATCAAATGCCGCCGGCATCAACTCGGCATGCGGCACAACCTCGTTGACGAGACCCAGTTCAAGCGCCCGCGGCGGCGCAAACCAGTCGCCGGTCAACAGCAGTTCGAGCGCCCGCTTGCGCCCCGCGAGCCTCGGCAAGCGCTGGGTTCCACCAAAGGTCGGCGGCATTGCGAGGTTGATTTCCGGCTTGGCGAACAAAGCGCGGTCACTGGCGATAGCGAGCGGTACGGCCTCGGTGATTTCGCAGCCGCCACCAAAGGCAATGCCGTTGACGGCGGCGATGATGGGCTTGCGGTAGGCTTCCAGCCTCGCCGTCAGCCGCTGCCCGCGCATGACGAAATCCCGCATCGCGACACCGACGCCAAGCGCCACGCTGGCCGAGAACTCGTGAATGTCGCCCCCCGCCGAAAACGCCCGCTCCCCTGCTCCGGTCAGAATGACCGCTCGGACGCCGTCATCGACTTCCATGTCGTCAAGGACCGCAAGCAGGCGGTCGATCAGGGCATAGTTCAGCGCGTTGAGTTTCTCCGGCCGGTTGAGGGTGAGGATGGCAATCCCATCCCGGGTTTCGCTAAGGACAAGATCTGTCATTTGGCTGTTCCTTCTCCATCATGCTGATGGAAGGAAGACTATGCCCTTTGTCGCTTGTGTATATTCACTAGTCGGTATACATAGGCTTATGCCCGACACGCAGAGCCCTACCCGCAAACGCATTGTCGATGCCGCGACCAGGCTCTTCTATGCAGAAGGAATCGGTCGTGTCAGCGTCGATGCCGTTGCCGAGGAAGCGGGTCTCACCAAGCGCACGCTCTACTACCATTTCAAGAGCAAGGACGACCTGATCGCCGCCTATCTCGACGGCCGCGACCAACCCAATCTGAAGCGGATGGCCGGCTGGTTCGAGGCTGCCGAAGGCGGCGCGGATCGCAAGGTCGAGGCGATCTTCACCAATCTGGCGAGGTCCGCTCGCCACCCGAAATGGAAAGGATGCGGCTTCCTGCGCACGGCCGCCGAACTCGCCTCGATGCCCGGACATCCGGCGGTCAAGGTGGGCGCGCGGCACAAGCTGAATTTCGAAACATGGCTGGCCGGCGCCCTGTCGGACCATGGCGTCGCGGAGCCGCAAACCCTGGGGCGCGAGATCGTGCTTTTGATCGACGGCTGCTTTTCGATCATGCTGATCCACCGCAACCCCGATTACATCGAAGCGGCCGGACGCGCCGCGGCGACGCTGGTGCGGGCGCGACTTTCAGGCAGTCAGGTCTAAAGCGCGACGCGCTTTAAGCCTTTGGTTTTATGCATGTCGTTGGCCCAAAACCGGGGCCACTTTTGGGCGACATGCATTAGAAACCGAAAGCCAGCCATGCGGTGCCGGCGGCCAGCGTTATCAGCGTCAAAGGCAAGCCGACCTTGAAAAAAGCGCCGAACGACAGCGTCGTGCCGGCGGCCCGCGCCTGTTCGGCGACGATCAGGTTGGCGACCGAACCCAGCAGCGTGAAATTGCCGGCCAGCGTCGAGCTCATGGCGACGACCAGCCAGGCGCGCTCGGGGTTTTCGAGGCCGGGTATGAAGGGCCGCAGCGCCAGCACGGCCGGAACATTGCTCATGATGTTGGAAAGCACCGCGGTGAAGCCGGACAAGCGCCAGACGTCGTCCAGCCCGAGGTTCCTGGCCGAAGCGATCATGTCGGGCGAAAGAAGCGTCTTTTCAGCGCCGGCGACGACAACGAACAGACCGGCGAACATGAACAGCAGCGGACCGTCGATCTCGCGGTAGATGCGCTCCGGCTTGATGGCCCGGGTGAGCAAGAGGATGGCGCCGCCGATGAGTGCTGCCTTGGCGACGGGCACGCCGGCGAAGAAGGCAATTGCCAGCCCGATGCAGACCACCACCGCCTTCAGCACCTGCCCCTTGTGCATGCGGCCACGCGAGACCTCGGGCGTCAGTTGGACGGTGCGGGCGAATTCGGCCCGGAAGACAATGCGGATGATGACAACGACCGCGACGAGGCCGAACAGGGCGACCGGAGCCAGCGCTGCCGAAAAGGCCGGATAGGAAATGCCCGACAGTGCACCGATGACCATGTTTTGGGGATTGCCGGTGATGGTTGCGACGCTGCCGCAATTCGACGCGGTGGCGGTGGCGATCAGATAGGGGATCGGGTTGCGCTTGATCACACGGGTGACGTGGACGACGATCGGCGCCATGACGAGACAGATGGCGTCGTTGACCAGGAAGGCGGACAACACGCCGGTCAGCAGCGTCACCATCACCAAGAGCATGAAGGGCGCATGCGCGTGCTCGATGGCGACGGCGCCAAGGCCACGAAAGGCGCCCGACACTTTTAAATGCGCCACCACAATCATCATGCCGAGCAGAAGCGTGATGGTATCGAAATTGATCGCCCGGTACGCATCCTCCATGCTGAGCGCGCCGATGGCGATCATCGCGGCCCCGCCGAGAAGCGCGATCCCTGCCCGGTCGAGGCGCAGGCCGGGGATGCGGCCAATGGCGACACCGGCGTAAGTCAGGATCAGGATCAGCAGTGCCGCCGCGCCCATCAAAGTCATCGATAAGAAGTCCTGCCCAGTCTGTGGCACGCCGCTGGCTGTCGGCCCCATTCGTCCGCTTTGCGTGCCTGCTTTAGCGCGATGTCGAGATCGATGACAGCGGGCATGTTGTTGCGCCAAGGATGTCCCATGGCCCAAAGGATGACGTGCAGCTAACGCAGGTAGAAATCCAGCCTCTGTCGCACAGCTTGGGAAGAATAGGTCTGCTCGACGGTCTGCCGTGCCTTGAGGCCCACTGCCGCCCGCAGCGCCGGGTCGGCTTTGAGATCGGCCAGGATGCGCGCCGCCTGCTGCGTCGTTTCGAACAAGAAACCGTTTTCGCCATGCCTGATATGGTCGGAATAACCGCCATATGAATGGCAGACCACGGGCAACCCGCAGGCCATCGCCTCGAACACCACGCGACCGAAGGTTTCCATATGCCAACCGGTGCGATAATAAAACACGTCGAGCGTCTGCAGAAACTCTTCGGCGGAAAATTGGCCGGGTGGGAACAGTTCGAGTTGCGGATGCGGCATGAGGCTGTCCTTGAGCCCTATCCCTCCCTGTATCCGCAAGGCTGTACCTTCGGCCAGCAATGTCTTGTAGAGGGGTATGTCATCGGGATGATGTTTGCCCGGCCCATCGCGGCTCAAGCGTCCGACGGTGAAGGGACGATCCGAACCCAGACGCCGTGGTGAAAAACGTTCGATATCGATCGGAGACGGATGCACGGTGCCATCGACTTGGAGCATCCGTCTCTGAAAATCGGAAATCAGCACCAGTTCGGCGTCGGGCCAGTTCAGCATGCGGGGCATGCGTCTCGTCAGCGAGATGATTTTCGGGTGAAAGGTATTGAAGACATAGATCAGCCGGCGCGGCCGCGGGATCAGGTAAGGCCATATCTTGTTGCGCCAATGAGAGCCGAGAAAGACGTAGGTACCGCCATTCGGTACATCCCACTTCGACAGCGAGACGCGGCGAATCGGGAAATTCCGCATCAACTCGCCGGACACGCTGGAGGAGGTTGCCCACAGATGCACCTCGGAATCGACACTCAACAACCGGTACAGTTCCAGAGCTTCAAGGTCACTGCCACCGAAGGGGTCCTGAAAGCCGTTGAACAAATGGATCATAATAGCTGTGTTTACCTGACCGTTTCCGCATATGTTCGCCAGCATCAAAAATCATGATCGCTGTCGGCCGGAACGCTTGGAAACTCAGAGTCAAAACCGTTTCTGCCGACAACGAAAATCGCCAACGCGGGGGAGTATACCGGCAAGCGGTTGCAGTCCATGGCCCATCGAGCCGGCATGCTATCCGTAAGGATCGGATTCCTTGCGGCTGATTATAAGCATTTGGAAACATAGAAGGAGCGTCTGTTTCGAGAGCTTCCCGATCAGCCTTCTGCAAGTTTCTGCCATCAATGCACGGTGGCGACGCCGGGCGCAGGCGCCGGAGACGTTCCGGCCGGATCGAAGCTGACTTGATCGCGTCCGTTCGACTTGGCCGTGTAAAGCCTTCTGTCGGCAGCGGAGAAAATTTCCTCATAGGTGATCGGGCCGGTAAAGCTTGTGCCGCCGATGCTGACGGAAAGCGGACAAGGCCTGCCGCCGGGTGAGAATTCCATCTCCCTGATACGCCGGCGGATGCTTTCGGCAACCACCCAGGATTGCGAGGGATCCACGCCGGGCAGAAACACGCCGAATTCTTCGCCGCCGATGCGGCCGACGATATCGCTGCCACGCAGTTGCCCCTTGATCGCCTGCGCTATCAGTTTGAGGGCCTGATCGCCGCAATCATGGCCCAGGCGGTCATTGATCGACTTGAAGTGGTCGGCGTCGATGATCAGCAGCGCCCCCGAACGGGTCTGCTCCTGCTTGCGGGTCTGCTCGAGATAGGCTTCGACCAGCATCGAGAAGGCGCCACGGTTCAGCACCGCCGTCAGGCTGTCGGTCGCGGCGATGACGCTGAGATCGCGCTGCGCGATGGCCAGCTGGCGAATCTTCCACATCAGGAAAAACAGAAACGAGCCGCCCAGCACCAAAGGCAGCATCAGGTCGGTCATCTGCGCCCGCCACACGGCCTCGGGCGAAAGATAGGGAAAATTGAAGGAATCGACGAAGAACGCCACGGCAATGAAGAATGCCGTACCGACTGCCGTGACAGCGATCACCCTGCCCCAGCTCGTCGGCGACAGATCGAGCTTCATCGCGTCCACTCCGTTAGCCGTCGCTACTATGACGCACCAACCCAAACAAATTGATAAGACTTTCCCTCCAATTCGATGTCGGCGGCGGAATCAAATCCACCGGCCAACCAGCCCCTGCCTATGACTTGCGACAGACGCTTGGGCAGACGCCACAGGACGGCCGCTGGAAAGCAGCCATCCTGTTTCAAAGTGTGAAGGCGTGGGCCAATTGCCGGCCGGGCAAGGGCAAAACGGCGCGCGAAGCCAGATCGCCCGTCGTCAGTTGAGCGTCGGTTCACCCAGCGCATCGACGACAAAGGATGCCGCGATCAGGTCGTCGGCATCGAGACGCAGGGAGCCTCCGTCGCCTCCCATGGCTGAAGCCACTTTTTGAAAGGTCTTCATTTCGTATTCCGTGATCCGGGCGTCCTGCATCCTGGCCCTGAGATCGGCAATGCGCCGATCGAGGGCCGAAGATATCCCTATTTCTCGCTTCGACATGGCAACACTCCTCCCCACCCTTGTTTGCCTCCCGCCTGTCCACTTTTATATGAGGGTCCGCGAATACAGCGGGCCGAACGCGCCGTGCGCGGGAAGGTTCCGAAAAGGCCGAGTAACGAAATAATACGCTGGCGCCGAGCCACGCCCGCGGACTTTTCTATATCAGACGCAGCTAATCCTTGACGCCGGCAGATGCCGCCCCAGAATCAGAGCATGGCAATAAAGTCGGCGACGAGGTGGCGGTCATGGCGACGGTGCTGAAGCGCGTCACGAAGGACCGCGTCAGCGTGTCGATCCCCGGTCTTCCGCATTCGGTCATTGATCCGGCAACCAGGCTGACCAGGGGCCAGCAGATGGAATTATCCGGCGACGTTAAGCGGATCGACGGCGACAAGGTCACGGTGTCGCTCGGGACAATGGTCACGGTGGATCTGGACAAGGCGGGCCTGGTGCAAAGCCGTGTCCCACCGAAGCGAAGGACCGTCAGGATGTGAACAAGCGAAGCGCCACCGTCTCAGGGACCCAACCCCTTACACCCCAGCAGTGCAGAGCTGCACGAGCGATCCTGAAGTGGTCGCAGGTGCGACTCGCCGCGAAGTGCGGCCTCAGCGAAGGAACGATTGGCAGTTTTGAGAGCGGGCGAAGGATTCCCAGTCCCGCCAAGCTGGCTGCCATCCGTCGAGGCTTGGAGGCAGCGGGCGTGGTTTTCATCGATCAGAAGACCGCAGTGACAAAGAGCGGTCCGCCTCGCGAAACTATTAGTGGAACATAATTTAGACATCGCTGTTAGGCCGTAAATGGGAGGCGCGCGATGTCACAACATGAAATCGGCATTGTTTCGGACTGGTCGAAATTGGTGGCGGACGATCCTCTGATCGCCGCCGATATAATCCAGCGCCTTTCTGTGCGCGCTTGCAATGACAACGCTGCCACCGCCGCCGACGTCCCGTCGCCCGGCACCGAAACATTTCGGGGTCCCGACATAACCAGCCTCGCAACACCCACCGAGTATCCTCGGCCGATCGTGCTCCTAGCGACGATCTATGCGTCGACGGTCCTGGGGGTAACGCTGCTTCTGGCGGCGGCGGTCTGAGCGCACGAGGCCTGATACCGCTCTCTGAAAGCCCGTGTCTCCGGTATAAACCGTAACCTATGTGTCCGGAACGGACCGAAAGGCTTTGGCGATCCCGACAGGATTCGAACCTGTGACCATCGGCTTAGAAGGCCGGTGCTCTATCCAGCTGAGCTACGGGACCGCTGGCCGGCCCTTGGGCCGGCTGGATATTCTGGCGCCGGGCGCCGTTCAATGCGTCCAGGGCGTCCTGCGGTCATAGCGGAAATTCTCCGCATAGGAAATCTGGCGGCGCTTGGTCTCTTTCGGCTCTTCGACGCGGAAAGCGAGCCCTTGCTTTTCGGCGTAGGCGACCGCCTCTTCGCGCGTGTCGAAGCTAAGCCTGATCTGGCTTCTCATGTCTGCCGACGTCGTATAGCCCATCAGCGGGTCGATCTTCTTGCGCGACTCGGGATCGAATTCCAGCACCCAGTAACCGGTCTTGGCCTTGCCGGACTGCATCGCGGTTTTGGCTGGGCTGAAAATGCGCGCGGACATGGCCACCTCGTTGTTGTGCAAGGCAGCATCGCCACCCTTCGCCCGTCATTACTGCGCAATGCGCACGGCGGCAAGGTTTTTGCTCTCGCAGGTTTTTGCACTTGCCATGCACCACCGAAATGAATAGGCAACAGACCGTTCGGAGTGTAGCGCAGCCTGGTAGCGCATCTGGTTTGGGACCAGAGGGTCGGGAGTTCGAATCTCTCCACTCCGACCATCCCCCCACAGCCCAATGCCCGGCGCAGCCATACGGTTCACTTGCTGCGGCACCGGCCGTGTGTCCGGCAGCCGCGGGCGGTTCGGCAAACAGGGGGGTCAGATGCTTGGAATCGATGCCTGGGTGTCGCTTTTCGGACCGGCCTACTTTGCCTATGCCGGCATAACGGTTCCGGTCATGGTGACGTGGGCAATTGCCTGCGCCGCACTGGCGATGTGGAATAACCGTGAAAGCCGCAGACAGGCGAGGCAGGCCCCGGGCGCCGTGGTCTCCCGCTCCTGGCGTGTCAGTATCGGGATGTTTGTGCTGGTCGCCGCCGGCTATATCGCCGCTCACTCTGCCGTCTATCTCGCAGTCCGTCATTTCGCCAGAATGTGGCTCTGATCGCCAGAATGTGGCTCTGAGACCGGCCTCTCAGGCTCAGATCTCGAACTCGCCCTGCCCTTCATCCATGGCACTGACGGTTTCGGCTGCCAGCGCCCTGGTGATCGGCGTCTTGCGTTCGAGCGCGGTCCGGTCGAGCCGCTCCACCACGCGCATCGCTGTCGCCAGCGAGCGCTCGATGCGGCGGACCAGATATTGCACGACATGCGGTTCGACCTCGATCTGACGGTCGGCGAAGAGTTTTGTGATGACGCCTGCCAGCAGGAGATCGTCGGGCTCATGAATTTCGACTGTCGCAGCCGCCTTCAGCCGCGAGGCAAGATCAGGCAGGCCAACACCCCAGGCCGAGGGAAAGCGGCGCGCCGTCAGAAGCAGTTGCGAGCCGGCACCACGCACCGCATTGATCAGATGGAACAGGCCTTGTTCGTCAACCGTCCCGGTATCGACATCGTCGATCAGCGCCGGCCGCGCGCCGAGATTGGCGATGCTGTCGCCGATGCGCCTGGCGTCGACCGCCGCCGCATTGGCACGCGCGCGCCAGATCGAGGCCAGATGCGTCTTGCCAGAACCCGCGGGACCGGCCAGCACCACCACCGGCGATGGCCAGTCCGGCCAGCGGTCGACCAGCGCAACCGCCTGGTTGTTGGTGCCGGAGACGACGAGTTCGTCACGCGAATAGCCGGTGCCATGGCCGAGGTCGAGCGGCAACTGGCGCGGCGGGTCGGTTGGCTGGGCAGTCACTTCAGCGACGCGGTTGCGTGCGGTGGCCGCCGCCGCGATCGGCCGGAAGCTGCGGCACAGGTGCCGCGCCGCGACCCTTGTAGAGCGGCGATTCGAGATAGCGGGCTATTGCGAACCGCACCAGCACGGCGACGGCGGCCGAAGCCGGCACCGCGATCAACAAGCCGACGAAGCCGAACAGCGCGCCGAAGGCAAACAGCGAAAACATCAGCCATACCGGGTGCAGGCCGACGCTCTTGCCGACCAGCCGCGGCTGCAGGATGTTGCCCTCGATGAACTGGCCGATGAAAAACACGACCGCGACCGCGACGATCATCGTCCAGTCCGGCCAGAACTGGACGAAGGCGACGCCGACGG
>NZ_RZPL01000011.1:0-23096 GCF_004022805.1 Mesorhizobium sp. M7A.F.Ca.CA.002.04.1.1
TTTGTGGCCTGCGCGCTCGCCGCGTGCCTCAAGGCCGCGAAAATGACGCTGAAGACGCCTCTGCACCTGGCACTCTCCTACGACGAGGAGATCGGCTGCATCGGTGTGCGCAGCCTGGTCGACATGCTGCAAGCGGCCCCGCATCGGCCGCTGCTATGCATTGTCGGCGAGCCGACCGATATGCAGGTGGCGACGGGGCACAAGGGCAAGCTTGCCGCACGCGCGCTTTGCAAGGGGCGCGAAGGCCATTCGGCGCTGGCCCCGCTGGCGCTCAACGCCATCCATCTCGGCTGCGACTTCGTCGCCGCCTTGCGCCGCGAACAGGACCGGCTGGTGCGCGATGGCGCCCGCGACGGCGACTACGACATCTCATACACGACCGTCCATGTCGGCAAGATCAACGCAGGCGTGGCGCTGAACATCGTGCCGAACCTTTGCCAGGTCGACTTCGAGATCCGCAATGTCGCAGCCGACGACCCGCACGAGATTCTCGACCGCCTGCGCAAGGAGGCTGCTCATATTGCTTCCGAAGCCTCGACCATCGCGCCCGAGGCAGCAATCGACATCGACATCACCAACACCTATCCCGGCCTGGACACGCCAGCCAGTTCGCAAGCCGTCGCCTTCGTCAAATCGCTGACCGGCGCCAACAATACCATCAAGATGGCCTTCGGCACGGAAGGCGGCCTGTTCAGCCGCGATCTCGGCACGCCGACGGTCGTGTGCGGACCGGGGTCGATGGCGCAAGGGCACAAGCCGGACGAATTCGTCAGCGTCGAGCAGATGCGCCGCTGCGACAACATGCTGGAAAAATTGCTGAAGCGGCTTGCCGACCAGCAACTGGCGTAAGCGGGCGCTACTTCTGCGGAAGCGCTGCCTGGCCGACGGCCCGCTCGGCGCCGAACACACCTTGCTCGACGACAAAATGCCGGCAGTGGTCGATGAACGCCTGGGCGGATTGCGTACGATGTTCGGAATTGGGCAAGGCGACGCCCATGGTCAGCGGCCGCAGGTCACCGTCCAACGGCACGAAGACGAGCGGCTTGCCGTCCGGCGCCAGCGTGTTGAGCGGCCGCATGTTGGCGATGCCGTAGCCGAAGCCGTTGGCCACCATGGAGCGCATGACCGCAATGTCGCCGGTGCGCTCGGCAATGTTGGGCCGGATCCCTCGCTGGTGGAATGCCGACAGGAAATATTCGCGGCTGTACGGCAGGTCGAGCAGCACCATCGGCTCGTCGGCCAGTTCCTCCGTCGTGATCGACGCCTTGGCCGCGAAACGATGGCCCGCCGGCAGCATGACATAGGCCGGCACCAACATCAGCGGCTCGAAGGTCATATCCTGCGACAGTTCGAGATCGTAGGTCAGGGCAAGGTCGATTTCACCGCGCTGCAGCATCTCAAGCAATTGCCCCTGATTGCGCTCGAACTGGCGCACGCGCACATCGGGATAAGCACGCTCGAACCGCATGCGCAGCGCCGGCAGCACGATCTGCGCAAAGGTCAGCAGGCATCCCACCGCCAGCGGGCCGCGCACCTTCTCGGCAAAATCGCCGGCGACGTCATGCAAGGCATCGGCATCATTGAGCAGCCGGGCGGCTTCCTTGAGGAAGATGCGGCCACCGGCGGTGAGCGAGAGGCCGTGCGAATGCTTGCGGACAAAAAGCTGGACGCCGAACTCGGTTTCCAACTGCGCGATCGAGGCCGAAATCGATGGCGGCGACACATTGACCTGCTCGGCCGCCTTGGCGATGGAGCCGGCTTCGCCCACGGCAACGAAATATTCCAGCTGTCTGAGCGTGAAGCGTAGCGGCATGGCTGGCTATGTTGCCGGTTTGAGGGCTTCGATCAAGCCTAATGCATGTCGCGCAAAAGTGGCCCCGGTTTTGCGCAAACGACATGCATGGAGCAAAGGCCTAAAGCGCATCACTTGAATCCGTTCGATCGCGATGCGCTCTAGGCGCCCATCAATATTTGATCCATGTCGTTTTGAGCGCGGTGTACTTGTCGAGCGCATGCAGCGACAGGTCGCGGCCGAAGCCGGATTGCTTGAAACCACCGAACGGCGTCATCGGGCTCAGAGCGTCGACCTTGTTGACGGAAACTGTGCCGGCCTGCAGCCGCCCGGCGATGCGGTGCGCGCGCGACAGGCTGTCGGTCCACAGCGATGCGGCGAGCCCGTAGGGGCTGTCATTAGCGATGCGGATCGCGTCGGCCTCGTCATCGAAGGCAATGACCGAAAGCACCGGCCCGAAGATCTCGTCGCGGGCAATCGGATCGGCAGGCGTGACATCGTCGAAAATGGTGGGCTGGACAAAGCTGCCGCGCCCATTGACCGTGACCATGTCGCCGCCCGCGACCAGGCGCGCGGTCTTTTTACCGGCCTCGACGAAGCGCATGACATTGGCGGCGTGGCGACTATCGACCATCGCGCCCATTTTCGAAATCGGATCGAGCGGATCGCCGGGCTGCGTGGCCGCCGCACGCTGCACCAGTTTCTCCACCAAGGCATCCTTGATGCCGCGCTGGACGAGCAGGCGTGAATTGGCGGAACAGACCTCGCCCTGGTTGAAGAAGATGCCGAAGGCCGCCATATCGGCCACCACATCGAGATCCCCGCAGTCGGCAAAGACGAGGTTGGGGCTCTTGCCGCCGGTCTCCAGCCAGACCTGCTTCATGTTCGACTGCCCGGAGTACTGCAGGAACATCTTGCCCACCGCGGTCGAACCGGTGAAGGCGAGGCAATCCACATCCATATGGCGGCCAAGCGCCTGGCCGGCGGTTTCGCCAAGGCCGGGCACAACATTGAGCACGCCGGCAGGCAGGCCCGCCTCCATCGCCAGCTCCGCCAGGAGCAGGGCCGACAGAGGCGACTGCTCGGCGGGTTTCAGCACCACCGAATTGCCCGCCGCCAGCGCCGGCGCGCACTTCCAGGTCGCCATGTCGAGCGGGAAGTTCCACGGCACCACCGCGCCGACCACGCCAAGCGGCTCGCGCCGCACCAGCACCAGATCGCCTTCGCCGGTCGGCGCCACCTCGCCATAGATCTTGTCGATGGCCTCGCCATACCATTGGAAGATCGCCGCCGAACCGGGGACGTCGACCGAGGCCGCATCCCTGACCAGTTTGCCCATGTCCAGCGATTCAAGCAGGGCCAGTTCATGCAGGTTGTCGCGCAGCAGCTGCGCCAGCCGCAGCAACACCTCCTTGCGGTGCGCCGGGCTGGTGCGCGACCAGACGCCGGCGTTGAAGCTGCGCCTAGCGGCGGCAACCGCCAGATCGATGTCTTCCTCGCCGCAGGACGCCACTTCGGCCAGCACCTCGCCCGTTGCCGGATTGACGCTGGCAAAGGTCCGGCCCGAACGCGCCGCGACCGTCTTGCCGTCGATGAACGCCTTGTCACGAAAACGGATCGCGGACGCCTTGCCGATCCAGTCCTTGTGGCTGAGTTCACTCATCGCAGGTGACCCCTGTCTTGACTATTCGTCGCCCGGCACGCCGTAGCTCGGCGCATCGGATGGGTTGATCGCGCGGGTCACATAGGCATCGAGCTGTGGCTTGTAGAGTTGCCACAGCGCCGCCAGTTGCTCGATAGGACAATCGTCGGTCCAGTCGCAGCGCAGGTCGGCGACCGGCCACGCCACCTCACGCACCAGCTTCATGCCGGCGGAATGGACAGGGCCAGCCTCGCCGCCGGCTGTCAGCGCCGCGCGCATAGTCGCGATGAGGCGGTCGCCGAGATGCCCCTCCGACGCCAGGAAGGCCTCGACCATCGCTTGCGGCACGCCATCATGGGCCAGCATGTTGCCGCCGCAGGCGACATTGTCAGCTCGCGCCTCCGCCCAGATGCCAAGAGCTTTGGGACCCGAATGGATCGCGGTCGCTCCAGCGGCGTCGACAGCCAGCACCTGCCGGTATTCGGGATAGGCACCGGTGCGCTTCAATATGGCAATCGCCTCCGCCGCGGACGCGCCGCGCGCCAGCAATTCGAGACCGCGCAGTCCAAGCGTAGGATCGGTGACGTTCTGGCTGGCAATGGCCCCGGCGCCCGCCTGCGCATAGGCGCAGCGCGCCGCAACAGCAGGCGACGAGGAGGACACCGCGACCCCGAACATGCCGGTGCGGCCGCACCGCGCGACAATGGAAAAGGTCATCGCAATCAGTCCGGAATGACGGCGGTGCCGTCGATCTCGACCAGCCAGTCCGGCCGCGCCAGGGCCTGCACGACAAGGCCGGTCGAGACGGGATGCACGCCTCTGATATACGCGCCCATGGTACGGTAGACCGCCTCACGATGGCGCACATCGGTGATGTAGACCACCACCTTGACCAGGTGCTCCATGGTGCCGCCGCACTCCTCGATCAGCTGGCGGATGTTCTGCATGACCTTGTGTGTCTGCTCGACCGGATCATGGCTGTCGATGTTCTTGGCCGTGTCGAGGTCCTGCGGACATTGGCCGCGCAGATAGACGGTCCTGCCGCCCCGCGTAACGACCGCCTGGCACAGATCATTGTCGAGCTTCTGCTCGGGATAAGTGTCCTTGGTGTTGAACTTTCGAATTCTTGTATGCGCCATCTTGGTCTCCGTCGGATCAGGCTCGAGGTCGGGGCATCCCGTTTGAGGTGCCGTGTCTATGCCACCTTGGTCTCGCGCTTCGCGGACGCATGGTAGGCTAGGTATTTGCGCTGCGTGGAAATATGGTCGGCCACATGCTGCGCGTCGTGCCAGACGCCCCAGATGAAGCTCGACCCCCTGCGCGATTGCCAAGGCAGTCCGAGGAAATAGATGCCGGGCTCGGTCGACACACCGCGCTGGTGCTTCGGCTTGCCCCTTTCGTCGAACACATCGACCTTCAGCCAGTTGTAGTCGACGGTGAATCCCGTCGCCCAGATGATCGAACCTATCCCGGCTTCCGACAGGTTCAGCTCGAGAATGGGATCGGTCATGCATCGCGGGTCCGGGCCGATCTTGCGGGCCTCGGGCTCTGGGGGAAGGTCGAGGCCGTTGCGGGCGACATAGGCATCTGCCTCGTCCAGAACCGACATGTAATTCGCATCGCCGCGCGCGATATTCTTGGCCAGATCGGGTGCGAAAATCATCACACCGTGCCTGTAGGATTCGGTCCGGCCAACCAGCGTCATCCCTTGCGCGGCAAGGCGCCGGAAGTCGATCGTCTGGCCGCCACGCGCGCCGCTGACCGCGATGGTGACATGTTCGGTGCCGGGCGCAGGCGCCTGCGCGTCCCACTTGCCCAAAACCCCCAGCCACCAGCAGAAGTCACGTTCGCGATAGGCCCGCGGCGGCCGATCGTGCGGCCCGACCGAGAGATAAACCCGCCGTCCCGCACGCTGGAGTTCGTCGGCGATCTGCACCCCCGAAGACCCGGAGCCGACCACCAGCACCGCGCCTGCGGGCAGTTGGCCGGGATTGCGATAGGCGCTGGAATGTATCTGCATAGGTCCGGCGTCCCCGGGAACGACGGCCGGGATGACCGGATGCTGGAAAGCGCCGGTGGCGGCAACCACGCTCCTGGCTTCGATCACGCCATCCGAGGTTTCGATCCGGAAGCCGGGACGGCCGACAAGCCTTTCCACTTTCCTGACCTCCACGCCGCAGCGGATGGGGGCAGCGATCATGTCGGCGTAAGCGACAAAATAGTCGGCGACCTTCTCCTTGCCGATAAAGGCATCCGGACCGGCATTGGGAAATTCCATGCCGGGAAAACGGTCATGCCAGGCGGGACCATTGGCAACCAGCGAGTCCCATCTCTCGCTACGCCAGCGTTCGGCGATGCGGTCCCGCTCCAGCACGAGATGGGGCACGCCGCACTTGCTCAGATGCTCGCTCATCGCCAGCCCCGCCTGGCCGCCGCCAACAACAAGCGTGTCTACTGTTTCGACTGGCATTCAGCGGCCCTTTCTGGCTCTCCCCGAGAGTTTCTGCGCATGCGGCGGAGGTCTGATCGTTGGTTTACTGGAGGGACCGGGCAGCGAAAATTACGATTTCATGTGGCAGTGGTTAGCTTGTTCCTAAATGCTGAATTGGCCGCGCGCAGACGGCTACGCCAGTATTGCCATAGCCGCCTTTTCGCCAATCATCATGGATGGCGCATTGGTGTTGCCACCGATCAATGTCGGCATGACGGAGGCATCAGCGACGCGCAGATTGTCGAAACCGCGCACCTTGAGACCGGCGGGATCAACCACCGCCATGGCGTCGTTGCCCATCCTGGCCGTGCCAACCGGATGATAGACGGTAAGAGCCTCGGCACGCAGATAGGCGAGAATCTCGTCATCGGTGTTCACGTTGGGCCCAGGCAGGATTTCCGGTCCGCGGATGCCGCCGAAAACCGGCGAAGCCAGGATCGAACGCGCGACCTTTATGCCCTCGACGAGGGTCAGGGCATCCTGTTCGTCACTGAAGAAGCGATGGTCTATGAGCATATTGCGGCGGGTGCCGTCGCGTTGAAGCGTGATTTCGCCGACGCTCCCGGGTCTCAACACACAGGTGTGCACGGCATAGCCGTGGCCATATTCGACGAGCCGACCGCGATGGCTGCGATAGCCCGGCACGAAGTGGAACTGAATGTCGGGTATGCTCCCGGCATACTTCGTCCTGGCAAAGCCGCCGGCTTCGACATAGTTGGTCGTCAGCATGCCTTTGCGCCGGGCGAAATACTGGAACGGCGCCGCCAGCATCGCCGGAAGATTGGCAAGTGAAAGGCCGAGCGTCTTGCGGCTGTTCGATCGCACCGTGATCATGCCATCGACATGGTCGCGCAAGTTCTTACCGACGCCTGGCAGGTTCGCGACCGGTTCAATCCCCGCTGCTTTCAGCTCCCCGGCCGGGCCGACGCCGGAAGCAAGCAGAATGCGCGGCGATCCGATCGCACCCGCGCTGAGGACGACCTCCGCTCGGCACCCCAACCGTTGGGTTGCGCCTTCCCTGATCACGTTGACGCCGGTGACGCGCTCGCGTTCAATCGCCAGATCAAGAACCTCGACGCCTGACAATATCCGTAGATTCGAGCGGCCGAGAATCGGCCGGACAAAGGCGCTGTAGGCCGAGAAGCGCTCGCCTCTGTTCTGGGTGACGTTGTAGATGCCGAGGCCGAGTTGGCCACCGGCATTGAAGTCGCGGTTCTCGGGCAGGCCTACGCCTCTGCCCGCCTCAACCCACAGGCTGGATACCACGTTGGGATCGCGCGGATTGTCGACCAGCAATTCGCCGTCGAATCCGTGATAGGCGGGGCTCTGCAACAGGCAGTTCCGCTCCAATTTCTTGAAGACGGGCAGGACATCGGCATAGGACCACCCGGCACAGCCAAGCGCTGCCCATTCATCGTAGTCCTGCGCGGCGCCACGAATATAGACCATCGAGTTGATCGAACTCGACCCGCCAAGAACCTTGCCCCGGTTGACCGGTATGCGGCGGTTGTTGAGCAGCGGCTGCGGCACGCCCTTGTAGCCGTAGTCGAAGTTCGGATTGCCGTAGAGCGAGAGAATGCCGGCCGGCACGCGCACCCTGGTGCGGTCGTCGCTGCCGCCCGCCTCGATCAGGCAGACACGAACTGCCGGGTCTGCGCTCAGCCTGTTTGCCAAGACACAGCCGGCCGAGCCCGCGCCAATGACGATATAGTCAAATTCCGCCGCCTCGATGCTCATGCCTTGCCCGTTTCATCATCCACACCGAAGACTGCCGATGTCTGTTTCATGCATGTCGTCTGCCCAAAACCGAGGTCACTTTTGAGCGACATGCATTAGTGCTCGTCGTCTTCGTCGTTCTTCAGGAGCTCGAGGATCTCCCGCTTCATGGCGATGAAGTTCGGCTCCATGACCAGATCCATGCTGCGTGGACGCGGGAGGCCTACGCGGATTTCCTTCTTGATCTGACCGGGCCGGCCGGACATGACGAGCACCCTGTCCGCCAGCAGGATCGCTTCGTCGATGTCATGGGTAACGAACAGGACCGTCTTCTTGGAATGATCCCAGATCCTCAGCAAAAGCTTCTGCATGCTGTGACGGGTTTGGCTGTCGAGCGCTCCAAAAGGCTCATCCATCAGCAGCACGTCCGGATCATTGGCGAGCGCGCGCGCAATCGCAACGCGCTGCTTCATGCCGCCCGACAGCTGAGACGGGTAATGGTTGGCGAACTTTGCCAGACCGACCTCGTGGAGAAAATGCTCGACAATGACCCTGCGCTCGGCCGGCGCAATGCCCTTCCGCTTCGGGCCATATTCGACGTTCTGCGCCACCGTAAGCCAGGGAAACAGCGTATATGCCTGAAACACCATGCCGCGATCCGGGCCCGGCTCGGTAACAGGCTTGCCGCCGACTACGATCATGCCGCCGGTCCGCTCCTCAAGACCGGCGACGAGATAAAGCAGGCTCGACTTGCCGCAGCCGGATGGGCCGACGATCACACAGAATTCGTTGGGCACGACGTGAAAGGAAATGCCATCCAGCGCCAGCACCGCATTGTCACCCTTGCCGTAGCGCAGGACCACATTGTCGATGCCTATGTCGGAACTCTTTGGTTTCGTCGTAAGATTCAGGGCGTCCATGTGTGCGTGTTCCTCAATTGGCCCAGGGAGCGACGAGGCGGCGGATGCCCCGGAACAATTGGTCGGTGCAAAGACCAAGGATGCCGATCATGGCGATGGCCATGAAGATCACGTCGACCTGAAAGCCGCGCATGGCTTTGAGCGAGATGTAGCCAAGTCCGCTGCGGGCGGCGACGAGTTCGGCCACGACGAGATAGGTCCAGGCCCAGCCCATGGTGACGCGCAGCACATCCAGCACGCTCGGAAGCGTGGCCGGAAAGACGATGTGGAAGACCGTGTCGCCTCGTTTCGTGCCGAGCGTATAGGCTGCGTTGACAAGGTCGCGCTGGACGCTGCGAGCGCTGTCGGCGATCATGACGAGCTGCTGGAAGAAGACGCCGAAGACGATGACGGCAACGCGCTGCTCGATGCCGATGCCGATCCACAGGATGAAAAGCGGCACGAAGGACGTCACCGGCAGATAGCGTATGAAATTGACCAACGGTTCGAGAACGGCCTGGACGATGCGATAGGTGCCCATCGTCAATCCAAGCGGCACCGCAACGATGCTCGAAAGGACGAAGCCGATCAACACCACCTGGACGCTGGCGAAAACATGCTCCCACAACGACCCGTCAAGCGCCATGCTGATGGTGGTGGACAACACGGATTCGGGGCGAGGCAGGAACATTTCCTTGACCGCTCCGGAATAGGTCAGCGCGAACCAGCCGCCGATGACGGCGATCCAGACCATGAAGCCGAGCGTAATGGAGAGAGAGCGCGGCACAGCCCGAAACGGTGTGGCGATGACTTTCAGGACGGATCGACCGGCCTGACCTTCTTCAACTCTCGCGGTCACGCCATTGCTGACCAGAGAGCTCGTGTTCGGTGCTAGTGTCACGGGATACCCTTTTGGGCCGCTTGGACCGGAGGCGCGAGGTCCGCCTCCGGTTCAGCCAAATCACTTTGCAAGGTCAAATTACTTCGCAGGCCAAGCTACTTTGCAAGGCCAAGCTACTTCCAAGGCCAAGCTACTTTCCAAGGCCAAGCTACTTCCCAAGGAAGGACGTATCGACGAGGTCGTCATACTTGACGTCCATTTTGAGCTTGCCGAAGCCGCCCCAGATATCGCCGCCCAGCTTGATCAGCTTGCCGGCTTCGCCAGTCTCGCCACCGGCGAAGAATTCGGCATTGCGCTGCTTACCGTAGAAGTTCACGCCAGCGGCCGAGGAAGCGAAGTCCTTCGGATCCTTCAGCCAGCCGCCGACGCCTTTGGCCATCACCTCATACGCCTTCTCAGGATTCTCCTTGATGAACTCGTTGGCCTTGTAGAGGCCCTTCACCAGCGCCTCGACATCTCCGGGGTTCTTCGTGATGTAGTCGCAGTTGAGCGCCACCACATCGACGATCAAGCCGGGTGTCCTGGAGGAGTCGATCAGCACCTGTCCCTTGTTTTCCTTCTTGGCCAGCGTCAGATGCGGTTCCCAGGTGACGGCAACGGGAATGCGGTCGGCCATGAAGGCGGCAGCGGCATCGTCTGCCGTCATGTTGGTGATCTTCACATCGGCCTGGGTGAGACCGGCCTGCTTGAGCAGGATATTGAACCAGAACTGCGACACTGAACCCTCGTTCAGCGCTACGTCCATGCCTTTGAGGTCGGCGATGCTCTTGACCCCGCTGGGCGCGAGCACGCCATCGCCGCCATGGCTGTCATCCAGCGCATAGACCGACTTGAAGCAAACATCCTTCGAACGATACTTCATGATCTCGTCGACGGTCGATGCGCTGCCGTCGAGCTCGCCGGCGGCAACAGCCGCCATATACAGCGATGCTTCCTCGATGATTTCAAGCGAGACATCGAGCCCACCTTCCTTGAAGTAGCCCATGTCACGGGCAAGGAAGAGCGGTCCGTACCCCACCCAGGTCGTCATGCCCAGTTTCAAGCTGCCAGCTTCGGCGTGGAGGCTCACCGATATGGCGCTGAGCGCAATGCCGGCCACCAGCGCGGCCCGGCGAAACTTCGAGATTATTGTCGTCATCACGTTCCCCTGTTTTCTGAAGTCGAGCGTTATCCCGGCCCGAACGAAACCCGCTCCGGAGGCATCGCCGAAGCCTGTCGCCTGACGTTCTTTTCTTGTTTTCTTTCAGCCGATGGCGGAGCAAAGCACGTTGGGTGCGCTGCACAAATTATGATTTTCAGTAGTTCGGCTTAGGCTGGACCTAACCAGACTGCGTTGCGTCTGCGCCATCGCGATTTCGCCCTCAGCAAGCTGCACCATTTCTTCTTTCCTCGGCCGGCCCGGGGCCACACCATTTTACGCGCCATTTATTGGCCGGGGCTGAGAGACGGGGAACTGGAGCCGAGCCATCGCGGGCTGCGGCCTAAAACGAACGGGTTGCAGTTCGGCGATTTCGCCATTCTGGCAGATCCGTCCGGACGGCTGATCCGTCTTTTCGGAATCGAGCCACCTGGCCTGACAAGCGCGCTGGCGCTGTCGGATTGGGTTGTCCAATTTGTCGGAAAGACGAACTTCTTCTTGCTTTAGCCCTTGACCGCCCCAGCGGTCATGGATCCCGATATCTGCCGATACATCACAAGACCCAGCAATGCCGGCGGCAAGGCGCCCAGCATCATGACGGCGGAAGCGGTTCCCCATTTTACGCCACCGCCGCTCGCGGCGAAGAAGAAGGATGCGCCGACCGTCATCGGCACGGCACGACTGGTTGTCAGCATGAGGCCGAAGAGGAATTCGTTCCAGGCGGTGATGAAGCCGAAGATGAAGGTTGTGACGAGCGCCGGTCGGATGACGGGCCGGACGATCATCATCATCACCTGCAAGGAACTTGCGCCATCGACTTTCGCCGCCTCGTCGAGTTCGACTGGTACATCTGAAATCGCGTTTACCAGGATGACGAGTGCAAGCGGCGCGTTGACGATGGTCAGGATGAGCCCGAGCCCGATCCGCGTATCGAGCAGGCCCAGCCACTGGTACATCATGTAAAGCGGGATCGCGAAGATGATCAGCGGCACGGCGCGAAGATTGATGACGATCGGCAGGACCAAGCGCTTTCCCGCCTCGCTGCGCGCGATCGCATAGGCAGCCGGGAACGCGAGCACGATCGCAAGGCCGGTTCCGATCAGCGCCGCCACGGTGCTGTTCAGCAGATAGGCATAGATGTTGAAGCGGCTGGTCTGCGTCAGGACCTCCAGATAGTTGTCGAGCGTCGGCTGGCTGATCCACAAACCGGGGTTCGTCGAAAGCTCGCGCTGGCTTTTGAGCGATGTGATCAGCGTCACGATAATGGGGAAATTCATCGCCAGCACGGCGATGGCAAAAACGATCCAGCGCAGTGCCCCGGCCATCGTCAACGCTTCCTGCGGCCGGCAAGCCGGTTAAGGCAGTGGAGAACGATGAACGACGCCATGAACAGGACAACCGAGGCGGCGACCGCCTTGCCAATAGCCCCTTCCTTGAAGAAGGCTTGGTAGATGTAGATCGACAAGGACGTCGTTGAACCTCCTGCACCACTGCCGGTCAATGCATAGACATTGTCGAACACCCGGAAACCGTCGATGAAACGGATGAAAAACGCGATGACCAGCGTCGGCTTCATCAATGGCAGGTCGATCCACCGGACGATCTCAAACGGTGATGCGCCATCGAGCGAGGAGGCTTCGCGCACGTCGAGCGGTATGGCCGAATAGGCCATGTAGAAGAGCAGGAAGGCGAAAGGCGTCCATTGCAGCGTCTCCACGACGACAAGGGTGCGGAAGGCATTGTTGATGTCGAGGAAGGCCGGGCTGTCACCGAACCATTCGAAGAGATAGTAGGGGACGGGGCCCGCAAATTCATGCAGCACCAGCCGGTACATGAGACCGACCATGGCCGGCGCGACCATCAGCGGCAGCATCAACGGCGCCATCAGGACTGGTCGCTTGCTCAGAAGCGGTGCCAGGAAGATGGCAAGGAAAAGACCGATCAGACATTCCGCTGATGCGGTAAGAATACCGAAGCGCAGAGAGAACCAGGCCGAGCTCCAGAATTCGCGGTCGTTCAACACCGCGACATAGTTGCTGAAACCGCTCAACACCGGACTGCGCAGCGTCTCGAATGTGACGGCCGAAATGGAATAAATCAGATTGACGATCGCCGGAAAGCCGAGGAACAGCAGCAGGAAGCCGACCAGCGGCGTCAGATACATCCTGCCTTCGGCACGTGTCACAAGGGCCATGTCGATCCGCCAAACGCGCCGGACGCCGAGCTCGACCCGGCGTCCGGCAAATGGTTCATTTCTTGAGAAGGTCCTGCATGCCCGCCTTGGTGTGGGCGAGCGCATCCTCGAGGCTCTGCTGGCCGGACCAGTAGCCGGTAAACTCCTTTGCCTGCAGCTCATAGACCGGGAGCGCACTCGCGGACGTCGCACCGGTCATGACATAGCCGTACTTGCTGGCGAATTCGCCGAGCTTGACGAGATCGGGACGTTCCTTCGCAACCTTGGCGACGACATCGGGAGACAATGCCGGCGAACCGCCGCTGCGCGCATAGAGCAAGGCCGCATCCTCGGTGGCGAGCCACTTCAGGAACTTGACGGCGCCTTCCTTGTTCTTGGCGTTCTTGTTGAGGCCCAAACCAAGGCCGTGGATATGATCGGCGCGTCCGTCGGGACCTGCCGGCGGCGCGACGATCCCGGTCACCTCGGCGACCGCCGGAGATTTTTCGGTGCTGGTCAGATCCGCCGCCGCGGCATTCCACTGCAGTGCCGTCGCGGCCTGACCGGATGCGAAGGCCGCGTTGGTTTCCGCATATTCGTAGCTCAGCGAATCCTTGGGCGATGACCCGGCATCATAGAGTTTCTTGTAGAGCTCGAGGCCGGTCTTGTAGGCATCGGAATCCACCGTGACATTGCCGTTCTTGTCCATCCAGTCGCCGCCGTAGGAGCGCGGCAGGGACTGGAAGACCATCATGTTGAACAGCAGGTTCTTCATCTGCAGGACCGTGCCGTAGCGCACCGGGCTGTCGGGGTTCACCTGCTTGGTGAAATAGAGGGCGGTGGCCGCCCAGTCGTCCCAGGTCCAGCTGTCCGGGTCCTTCGGCTGCAGCGGCTTGCCGAGATATTTCTGGGCGATTTCACCATAGGTCTTCTTGGCGGCGTCATCCCTGCTCAAGGCGTCGACGAGATCCTTGCGGTAGTACATGAAGTGCAGCGAAAGGTCGGTCGGCACGCCGTATTGCTTGCCGTCGAACTGCATCGTCTTGAGAACGGATTCGCCGAAAACCTTGGCCGCATCCGCGCCAAGATCGACCGGCTCCATATAGGGCGCGTAGCGACCGAGCGAGTAGGTGGCGACGAGATTCACGTCGAAGGCGTTGGATCCGGCCGCCATGTCGGCCTGCAGCTTGTCGTAAAAGCCTTCGCGGTTGAAGAACAGCAGCTCCACCTTGTCGGCATCGCTTGCCTGCTTGTTATAGGTTTCCACGGTTGCCCGCAGTGCGGTTTCCTCGGACCCGCCAGGCCAGCCGAGCACGGTCACGGTTGCGTTGGCAAAGGTCGGCAAAGCTGTCCCCGCGAGGAGGGTGGCCATAAGCGCAAAAGACGTCCTGCTCAATTTCATGATCGTTCCCTTCTTTTTTGATGATTTTTGCATGGCATGACCGGCGGCGCCGCTACTTTGCCCATTCGGCAAGATCGGCAACACCGATGACGCCGGCGTGGCCCGCGAGCTTCGCCGCAACGAGATTGGAGGAAAGGCGCGGTGGAACCTCGCCCAGATGCGCGCGCACCCGGTCGAGATAGCCATCGGCAAGACCGATGCTGCCGCCGATGACGATCGATTTCGGATCGAACATCATCTGAATGTCCCGGCACAGCGTCGCGACCCGCGAGGCGCTCCGCGAGACGATGGCGTCGGCCCAGGCCTCGCCCTTCAGCGCAAGCCCGAACACATCGGCGGCATCGGCCTTGAAGCCGGCCTTGAGGGCCTGCGAAGCGATCCAGCGGCCGGAGGTGCTGTCTTCGAGCGGGGCCTGGTCTTCAGACAAACCACGGATCAGACCGAAGTGACCGGCAAGACCGGACAGCAATCGGCCGTTGCAAACGATGCCGCCGCCAATTCCGGTCGAGATGGTCAGAAAGACGATGTCGCGACCTTGCCCGGCGCCGAATTTGTATTCGCCCCAGGCGGCTGCCTGGGCATCGTTGAACGCACAGACGGGCTTGCCGAAAACAGCGGATGCCCTTTCGACCAGCGGGTAGCCGTCGGGAATGCCAAGCGTCGCCGGATTCAACGCCGACCAGCGTCCATCGTGCACCAGCCCCGTCACCGCAATACCGATACGACTGAAGCGGCTTGACCAGGCCGACGTGCTTTGCGCAAGGGATGCCAGCCAGGCGTCGGGTCCAGCCTCTCGCGCGGTAGGCACGATCATGTCCTCGACCACCTTGCCGCCGCTGACCAGCGCGGCCATGGTCTTGGTTCCCCCGATGTCGATGCCCAGCACGGTTGGGCCAAGCACGGTTTGCGTGCCCCTTGCCGCATAGGCCCCGGAAATCGCCTGGTGGAACCACGAGGTGACGTGCTCGGTACGGGTGATCGCCGATCCGACAACCACGGCACAGGCGCCGGCGCGCGCGGCGGCGGCCGCCTGCTCCGGCGACCGGATACGCCCTTCGGCGATGACGTAGGGGCTCAGGGTTCGCATTTGAGCGATGAGGGCAATGTCCGGATCCTCCGGCTCCGGCCCGCCGACATAGCCGGAAAGCGTCGTGCCGACGAAATCGACACCCGCGGCAAGGGCCCGGCGCGCATCGTCAAGGCAAGAGCAATCGGCCATGGTCAGCTTGTTCCTGGCCTTGACGGCTTTCACAAGCGCTTCGACAGGAACGGGACGGACACGGTCCGTCGCATCGAAAGCGATGATATCGGCGCCCGCCTCGGCCAGCGCCTCGACATCGGCCAGATAGGGCGTGATGCGCACGGGGCTGTCGGTCAGATCGCGCTTGACGATACCGATGATCGGCTCGCGGACGGCCAGGCGGGCGGCCGCGACATAGGGCACGGATTCGATGCGCAGGGCCTTGGCTCCGGCTTCAAGAGCGGCCCTGGCAAAGCCCGTCACGAATTGCGCACTGTCCATCGGGCCGCCGGGAACCGGCTGGCAGGACACGATGAGACTGTTGGCGATGTCTTCCCGCTGCACGTCGGCACTCCCCTGTCGCCATCACGATAAATGGAAAATACCAGATTACAACCAGTTCATAACTGGTATTATCTTTGCAGCTCGAAGACGAAGTCGTAGACGTCTCCCTTGTAGCGTGTCTCGCAGTATTCCACGATCTGTCCGTCGGCGAGAAAGCAGCGGCGCTCGGTCATCAGCAGCGGTGCGCCCATCTCGCAATGAAGGTGTCTTGCATCCTCCAGCGATGCGCCGCGCGAGCGCATGCGCTGGATTGCCCTCTGAGGCAGGAAGCCGCGTGCATCTAGCGCTTCATAGAGGGAGTCCTGAACCATCTCGGGCGAAGGAAGGAAGCGAACCGGCACGGCCGAGACCTCGACGGCGATCGGCGCGCCATCGGCCGTCCGCACGCGGCGCATGCGGATTACATTGGTGTTTGCGGCAATACCCAAAGCCATCATTTCGGCTGGCGATGGACGGCTTATCTGTTTGGAAAGCCATAGGCATCCAGGCTTCAGGCCGCGCGCCAGAATGTCCTCCGAAAAGCTCGTCAGCGTCGAAAGCGATTTTTCGACCCGCGACCCGATCTCGGTTTTGGAACCATGCCGGCGATTGAGCTGCCCTTCCTCTTCGAGCAACGCCAGAGCTTTTCTCACAGTGACACGCGAGATCGACAGGGCTTCCGCCAGAACCCGCTCGCCCGGCAGAACCGCGCCGGCCTTCAAAGCGTTGGAACGGATCGCTGCCTCGATCGCCGATTTCAACCGTCGGTAAAGCGGCACATCGGAGGCTGTCGCTTCCATCTCCCGACTGACAAGCCCGATCAGGTTCACGGTTGTCATTGCTCTTCCTCCCGCGCGAGAAGCACCCAGGATCAAAACATTCCTGACTGGACCCATACTGGTATTATCAATCCGGTGCAAACGTCCCGCGGGCGGTGCCTCGTCCGCGCCGTCAGCGCACCACGGCCCCTCAGCGAACCCGCGGTGACAGCTTCATGGAGATGCGATCGCAGGCAGCACGCAGGACCTCCAGAGTAAAGGCATGGCGGCTTTCACGCGTATGGCGATTGATATAGGCGACGATAATGGAGGCGACGGCGCTGCCGTCCGGTCCGATGACCGGACAGCAGATATCGGTGATGCCGACGAAATCACGGCTCTCGCGCATCCAGTAACCGTCCGCGCGGATGGTACGAAGCTGCTTTTCCAGCGCCTCTCGATCCAGCGGCGCCGGCGAATGTGCCGCACATTCGTCGATCATCCGCGTCGCGACCTTTGGCGGCTGGAAGGCAAGGATCACATGGCCGGAGGTCGCGTCGGTGGCCAGGCGGCCGTAGCCGAGGCGCAGCGTGAACGCCATGTCCTCGCCGCCGGGAACGGCCGCGGTCACGACAGTCAAGCCATGATTGAAGACGACCAGGTGCGGCGACTGATTTGAGTCCCCGGCAATCCGCGTCAGCTCGGGCATTGCGGCGGACATGAGATCCTGAGCGCTCGGCGTGTGCAGCCCCAGCTTGAAAAGCTTGTCGGTCAACGAATAGGCGTCGGTCTCGGCGTTGCGCTCGATATATTGACGCTCCTGGAGCGCGATCAGCATCCGGAAAATCTCATTCTTCGAACGACCGAGGCCTTCCGCGATCTCCTTCATCGTCAAGGGCGCTCGCGCCTCCGCCAGCAGCTCCAGGACATCCAGACCCTTCGTCAGCGCCGGGGCCGAATAGGTCGGTTTGCCACTCTCTTTTGCGTCATCTGCCATTCGAAGAATCCCCGGTGGTCCACGCACGATAGAGACAAGAAATCGGAATTGCCATTGGTTTTATATCCAAACTTGACACCATATATAAAACTGACATGATGACGGGGACAATGAATTTCGAGGCCGAGCCGATGACCGTCCAGAGACCAGCAAACACTGTCCGCGCGACCATCACGCCCCGGAACAACAGTGTTTACACGTCGGTCGATTTCGATCGCGAGGGCAAGCAGATCGGCTTCTTCCATGTGCCCCAATCGCCGCACGACGATGCCTGGGGCACGGTCCGCGTTCCGCTGGCCGTCATCAAGAACGGAGACGGTCCGACGGTCCTGATCGAGGGTGGCAACCACGGCGACGAATATGAGGGGCCGATCGCGCTCGGCGAGCTTCTGCGCGAGATCGATCCACGGGATATAGCCGGTCGCATCATCGCGATTCCGGCCATCAACATTCGGGCCGTCGAGGCCGGCACCCGCACCTCCCCGGTCGACGGGTTGAATTTCAACCGCAGTTTTCCAGGCGATTTCAACGGCACGCTGACAAGCCAGATAGCGGCCTATGTGCATGACATCCTGTTTCCGAAGGCCGACTATTTCCTGGATCTCCACTCCGGCGGTTCGTCCCTGATGATCCTGCCGAGCGCGATCATCGAGCCCTCCCCGACCGCGCAGGGGCATCGCAAGAACATCAAGGCGACGCTCGCCTTCGGGGCGCCGACCGTTGTCATGGTCGACAATCTCGGTGAAACCCGGACCTCGACCGCGTCCGCCAATCACCAGGGGCTGATCGTCATCGGCAGCGAGATGGCCGGCGGCGGCCTTGTCAGTCCGGATGCGTTGGCCATCTGCCGCAGGGGCATCCGCAATGTGCTGAAACATGCAGGCGTCCTGAAGGGCGCGCCTGACATTGCCCCTGGCGCCAACGCACGCGTGCTCAAGGTGCCCGGAAGCGAAGGCTATCTGCTTTCCGAGGAGGACGGTGTCTTCGAACCCTTGAGCCCCCTCGGCAGTGCCGTCAGCAAAGGCGACCTTGCCGGACGCATTCACTTCCTCCACACGCTGTCGCGCGCGCCCATCGATCTCCTTCACCCCATCGACGGCATCGTTTTCGCCAAGCGTCAACCCGGCCGCGTGCGCCCGGGGAATTGCTGTTTCGTGCTGGCCAACGAATATCCGGAGGCACTGACCGATGAGCCATGAAGACATCATGGCGGCTGCCCGGCGCATTGCCCCCTTCATACGGCGCACCCCGGTCGTCAAGCTCGACCATGCCACGGGCGCGAACCTCCAAAATGATGTCTATTTGAAACTCGAATGCCTCCAGGTGAGCGGCTCCTTCAAGATCCGGGGCGCCACGAACCGGGTGAAAACGCTCGAGCCGGGCCGGATCGAAAACGGACTGGTCGCCGCATCCGGCGGCAATCACGGCCTGGCCACCGCCTATGTGGCTGCCCGGGCCGGCGCTCCCGCCACCATCTACCTGCCGAACAATGCAAGCCCGCTGAAGGCGGAAAAGCTGCGCAAATGGGGCGCTGACGTTCGCTTCGAAGGCAAGGTCTGGGATGAAGCGCATGAGGCTGCATTGGCCGAGGCAAAAGCGCGCGGCGCCTTCTACATGCATCCCTTCGCCGATGCGCAGATCGTGTCCGGCCAGGGAACCGTGGCGCTGGAGATGGTCGACCAGATTCCCGATGCCGACATCTACATCGTCGCGATCGGCGGAGGCGGCCTCATCAGTGGCATGTCCGAAGTCCTGAAGCACGTCAAACCCGACGCCAGGATCGTTGGTGTCGAGCCGACCGGTTCACCGACCCTTCACGCCTCCCTGACTGCCGGCCGTGTCGTTCGCTTGCCCGAGATAACGACGAAGGTGGCGACCATGGCCTGCGGCCGCACGGACGAAAGTATCTACGAGATCGTCGCCAAGCACGTCGACGACATCGTCCTTGTCGAGGATGCGGACATGCAGAAAGCCGCTGAATTGCTCTGGTTCGAATTCGGCATCGCCGCCGACCTCAGCGGCGCGGCATCGCTGGCCGCGTTGATGAGCGGAGCTTTCAAGCCACCGCGCGGCGCCCGCATCGCCGGGCTTGTCTGCGGCGCCGGTGTCGAAGGCCTGAACGGCTGAGGTCGAGAAAGGCCGGTCCACGCAAGACGCGGCCCGACATGGATACGGCACGAGTGCCGCGGAATACCGCCGGAATGCCTGTCGCTGGGACGGTCGTCGTGCGGGACATGAAAAAGAGGCGAAGAATCGTCCTGTCGCAACAAGAGGAGAACTGAAACATGCGCATTTCCCTGAAAGCATCCATTGCTCTGCTTGCACTCGCCATCGCAACGCCCTCGCTTGCCGCGGAAAAGGTTCTTGGACTTGCGGCAATCGACTTGCAGAACTCCTTCTTTGTCCGCATGAAGGAAGCCGGCGACGTGGCTGCCGCCGACTATGGGGTGAAATCCACCTGGCAGAGCGCCGAGGGTAGCCTGGAAAAACAGGTCAGCATCATCGAGAATTTCATCAATCAGGGCGTCAGCGCGATCCTGATCGATCCGATCGACAAGAACGCGGTCATTCCGGTGATCCAGAAAGCCACTGCCGCCGGCATTCCGGTGATCACCATGGGCAACAAGGTCGAGGCAGGCTCGAACTATTCGACGCTCTATCCGGACTACGACAACATGTCGATGGTTGCCCGCGCGCTCGGCAAGTCGCTTGGCGGCAAGGGCGAAGTCGCCCTGCTCGTCGGTTCGCGTGGCAACTTCGTGTCCGACACGCGCGAAAAAGGCTTTGTCGAAACCCTGAAAAAGGAGTTTCCGGACATCAAGGTCGTCGGCATCGAGCCGACCGGCTGGGACGCAGCCAAGGCAACGAATGCCGCCCAGACATGGCTCACCACCTATCCGGACCTGAAGGCCATCGGCTGCATCTCCGACAGCCTTTGCCTGGCAGCCGATTCCGTTGCCAGTTCGATGGGAACCCAGCTGCTCTACGGCGGCTATGACGGCGACGCCGAGATGAAGCCGCTGATCGACGACGGCAAGATGGTGATGGACGTGCTGACCGGCGCCTATCGTGTCGGCTACTGGAACATCGCCGTTGCCGCTCGCCTGGCCAACGGCGAAAAGCTGCCGCAGGATCTCTACATGCCGACCTATTTCGTGACCTCGGATGCGACGGCGGCGAAGCTCAAGGCGGATGGCCTCACCTTCGAATACATCAACACCGGCAAGGAGGCGGTGGAAGCCAAGAACTATACCGAGCAACTCGGTCCCAAGGTTCCGGCGACCGCCATGACCCTGGCAAAGTAACAGCCTAAAGCGGCTCAAGCGCCGGATGACGTATCATCCGGCGTCCCCTTTTCCTGACGATCGCCGTCGCCGCTTCCGTGGTGACCGCGCATGATGCTCGATAAGAGGACCGACCCATGTTCCAGTCCTGGACCTCTCCGTTACTACGGCGCAACGAACCGGTTCTCATCGCGGTGCTGCTGGTCGCCATCGCCGTCTTCGGCTGGATCGATCCGCGCTTTCTGTCGACCGGCAACCTTGTCAGCATCGCGCAGCAGAGTGCGGTCATCGCCCTCATCTCCTTTGCCATGACGGCCGTGATCATCGCGCGCGGCATCGATATTTCCGTCGGCAGCAACCTCGCCTGTTCCGGCATCGCCGCGGGTCTTGCCTATACGGCAACCGGCTCGGCGAGCCTGAGCCTTCTCGCCGCGATCGGTGGCGGTGCCGCGATAGGTCTGCTCAATGGAGCGCTGATCGGCTTTGCCGGCATCTCCCCTTTCATCGCAACGCTCGCCACCATGGCGTTCGCGCGCGGCCTGGCGCTCAGTCTCTCCGGCGCATCCAGCATCGCGGTCGCCGATCCGGTCCTGCTTTTCGCCGGACGCGAGACAATCGGCCTGCTGCCGGTCTCCGTCATCATCGCCGCCATCTGCCTGAGCCTCTGGTGGTTCGTGCTCAATCGAACGGTATACGGGCGTTGGATCTATGCGATCGGCGGCAATGCGGGGGCGGCGCGGGCCTCTCTGGTTCCCGTCGACCTCGTGCGCATCTCCGTCTACCTGATTGCCGGTGCGACAGCCGGGCTCGGCGCGATCCTCACCATCGGCCGCCTTGGTTCGGCACAGCCGCTTGCCGGCACCGGCCTTGAATTTACAGCCATCACAGCCGCGATCATCGGCGGCACGAAACTCTCCGGCGGCCAGGGCTCGATCTGGGGAACGGCGATCGGGGCGCTGCTGCTGGGCGTCATCAACACCGGCCTGTCGTTCCTGCAGGTGCCGCAGATCCTGATCTATTTCGTCACCGCGAGCCTCATTCTGGTGGCCGTTCTCACCAGCCAGCCGGAGAGTGTCGCCGCCTTGTTCAAGACCGGTGGCCGCAAGTCCACCCCGTCGCCCCGCAACACCGCCGCAACATCGGTCGGCAAACACAGCATCGCCTTGCGCGGGCTTGGCAAGTCTTTTCCGGGCGTCAAGGCACTCGACGGTGTCAGCTTTGCCGTCTCGGCCGGCGAGGTGGTGGGACTTGCCGGCGAGAACGGGGCCGGGAAATCGACGCTGGTGAAGTGCATTTCCGGTCTACATCGCCCGGACGAGGGTGAGATCGTCATCGACGGCAACGCCGTCCAGTTCCACTCCCCCAGCGCCGCCAAGGGCATCAGCGTCATCCATCAGCATTTCAGCCTTTCGCCGGACCTGACCGTGGCGGAGAATCTCTTCATCGGCCGCGAACCGCACACCCGCCTGGGATTTCTCGACCGGGCCCGGATGCGGCGCGATGCGAAAGCCATCATGGACGAGCTGTCGCTCGATATCGACATTGGCGCGGAACTGCGAACGCTTTCCGTCGGGCACCGGCAGATGGTGGAAATCGCCCGTGCCGTTCTGTCCGATGCCTGGTTCTTCATCATGGACGAGCCGACCAGCGCGCTCTCCAACCGCGAGCGCGACCAGCTCTATGACCTGATCGACAGGCTGAGAGCTCGCGGCGCCGGCATCCTCTACATCTCGCACAAGATGGAAGAGATCTTCAGCCAGTGCGACCGCGTCGTCGTTCTGCGTGACGGGCGCTTCATCGGCGAGCGCCAGACCAGCCAGACCAGCGAGGCCGAGATCGTCTCCATGATGGTCGGGCGCGATGTCGGCGACATCTTCCCCTATCTCAAAGCGCAAGTCGGCGAGACCGCGATCGAGATCAGCAACATCTCCGATGGCAAGCTCTTGAAGTCTGCGACGCTCAGCGTGTGCAGGGGCGAAATCGTCGCGCTCGCCGGCCTGATGGGCAGCGGCCGCTCCGAAGTGCTCAGGCTGATTGCCGGCCTCGATCCCATGCATGGCGGCACCCTCAGAATTTTCGGCGGGCAGCAGACCAGCGGCGACACCAAGACCGCCAATCGCGCCGGCATCGTCTACATACCGGAAGACCGGCATCTGGAAGGCTTTGTCGGCACGATGTCGATCAGGGATAACCTGTCCCTCGCCTGGATTCGCGACAACAGTCACTTCGGCCTGCTGAGACCTCGCCACATCCTGGCTCTCGCGCGCGATCTCATCGGCTCACTCGGCGTGCGGCCGGCCCAGCCCGACAAGATGGCCATCGAACTCTCGGGCGGCAAT
>NZ_RZPL01001200.1:0-780 GCF_004022805.1 Mesorhizobium sp. M7A.F.Ca.CA.002.04.1.1
GTGCCAGAATGGCGGTCACATCGCTTACGCAAAACTGTCGGTTCCGATGCCTGAAATTACCACAAAACCGCGTACCCAGATCAAGCCGCAAGTCGAACGGCCAAAACTCTACAAGGTCATCCTCATCAACGACGATTTCACGCCGCGCGAATTCGTGGTGACGGTGCTGAAGGGCGAGTTCAAACTCAGCGAAGACCAAGCGCACCGGGTGATGATCACTGCGCATCGGCGTGGCGTCTGCGTCGTCGCCGTGTTCACCAAGGATGTCGCCGAGACCAAGGCGACGCGCGCCACCGATGCCGGCAAGGCCAAGGGCTATCCGCTGATGTTCACGACGGAGCCGGAGGAGTAGAGCAGGGGGCTTTCCCTTCTCCCACAACAAGGGAGAAGGGAAAAGAGCGCCGCGCTACCGTCCCTCGCGGTACCACATCGAACCCATTGCCAGAAGCAGCAGGCCGAGGCCGAGGAAGCCGCCGAACAGCGGCACGCGCGAGACGGCTTTGAGCACGCTGTCGTCTGTCGTGCGCAGGCCGATCCAGTCGCTGCCGGATGCGGCACCAGCCGAGCGCACCGGCACGATGGAAGGCAGCGTCACGTCGCTGCCAAGGCCTGTGGAAGACGCCAGCCGGCGCACGCTGCCGCCGGTGGCTTCCGCCGGCGCCTTCAGCCGGTTTTCGGTGGAAATGACGTCGGCGAATTCCGGTGCGTTGACCGGCCCGACATGGGCGAGCGCGGTGAGGTCGCCATTGGCGACCTGGTAGAGCCCGATCTCGCTGGTCT
>NZ_RZPL01001201.1:0-775 GCF_004022805.1 Mesorhizobium sp. M7A.F.Ca.CA.002.04.1.1
GGCCGGTAGGTGGTGGTGCCGACCTCCGGCACCGTGCGGCCGGTAATCCCTGCCATCAGCGCCAGCCCGGGCAGGTTGGAGGTCTTGCCCTGGTCGGTCGCCATGCCGAGCGTGGTGTAGCGCTTCAGATGTTCGACCGAGACGAAGTTTTCGCGTGCGGCCAGCTCGACGTCCTTCACCGTCACGTCGTTCTGGTAGTCGATCCAGATGCGGCCTTTCGAGCCCGGCATCGGCCAGGCCGGGAGAATGCCGTCCGTCGCCTCCGGCCCGGTGCTGCGTGGTGTTGCCGCGTTCTCCTTGCCGGCGAATGCCTTTTCCACGCCGGCAAACACCTCCGACAAGGAGACCGCGCCGGCTGCGGCGCCGACCACGGCGATACCGCCGACCGGTTCGCCCGGCAGGAAGGCCGCGCGCGCATCGCTCCAGGCGAGCTTGCCCTTGGCCTGGCCGAAGAGATGGATGGTCGGCGTCCACCCGCCGGAGACCACAACGCAATCGGCATCGAACCTCGTGCCGTCGTCGAGCGTCACGCCGTCGACGCGCAGCTTGCCGCTGGCGGATGCGAGAGAACGCCCCTTGATCAGCCGGACATTGGCCGCCGCCGCAGGCGCGCCGTCACGCCGGATATCGACAAGCCTGACTTCGGCGCCAACCTCGGCAAGCGCCCCCGCCACCTCATAGGCGCTGTCATTGTTGGTGGCGACGATGATGCGGCGGCCGACCAGCACAGCGTGGCGCCGGAGATAGGCGAACGCCGCATCCGCCGACATGATGC
>NZ_RZPL01001202.1:0-773 GCF_004022805.1 Mesorhizobium sp. M7A.F.Ca.CA.002.04.1.1
CGCAAAGCGCGCGGACTGTCGTTTGTGACTGCAAATTGCCTGCAGGTCAGAGAAGCCGGCGCGCGGGCATTTTCATGCATTTGAGGATAATCGGATCGGCGGCGGGCGGCGGCTTTCCGCAATGGAACTGCAACTACCGTCTCAGTCGTGCGGCTCGCAACGGCATGGCAAGCGTGCATCCACGAACCCAGTCAAGTGTCGCCGCCTCGGCGGACGGGTTGGGCTGGGTTCTTTTCAATGCCTCGCCCGACATTCGCCAGCAAATCGCTGCAACACCTGAATTACAGCCTGCGGGCGATGCGCCGCTGCGCTCGACACCTATTCGCGCTGTGGTGCTGACCAATGCCGACGTCGATCATATCGCCGGACTGCTCAGCCTGCGCGAGCGGCAGCCTTTCGCCATCTATGCAACGGCGCAGGTTCTGGCGACGCTGGAGGCGAATTCGATTTTCAACGTTCTCGATCCAGCGCTTGTGCCGCGGCGCATCCTGCCGCCGGCGAAAGAGTTGGCCATCTGCGACGCAGAAGGCCGCGATACCGGCGTAATGATCGAGCCCTTTGCCGTGCCCGGGAAGATAGCACTCTATCTGGAGGATAGAGACCATCCGGATGCCAATTTCAGCTCCGACGCAGGTGACACGATCGGAGTCCGAATTGCCGGCATCGGCAGCCGCGGCTCCGTCTTCTATATCCCAGGCTGCGCGCGCATCGATGCGCGCGCAGCCTGGGATATAGAAGACGGAGCCGCGGCTGCCGATGCCGGCAATTCGGAC
>NZ_RZPL01001203.1:0-773 GCF_004022805.1 Mesorhizobium sp. M7A.F.Ca.CA.002.04.1.1
CGGCTGGCCGCCGAAATGCTGGATGATGGCGTTGAGGATGCCGATCTGCGTCTGGCCCTCGCCCCGATACTCGTAGATGAATTTCCAGATCACGCTGGCGCCGACGAAGGAGATCGCCAGCGGCAGGAAGATCAGGCTCTTGGCGATCGTGCCCCACCAGATCTTGTCCGTAAGCACGGCGATGATCAGCCCGAGGAAGGTGCAGGCGGCCGGCACCACCGCCAGCCAGATGATGTTGTTGAGGATCGAGTTGCGGAACTCGCGGTCGCCGAACGCCCATTCATAGTTCGCCAGGCCGACGAAACTGATGCCGCCGCGATCGAGGAACGACAGCCGCAGCGTCTCGACCACCGGATAGATCAGGTAAATGGTGAGGATGATCATCGCCGGGCCGACGAACAGCCATGGGCGGACCAACCCTTGCCGGCGTAGATTGTCGATGGCCGCGGCACCGGCGACGCCGCGTGACGGGAATATCAGGTCGACCAGTTTGTTGGCGCCCCAGAAATAGGCGACGCAACCGCCGACGCCGACGATGATGACGAATATGGCCGAGAAAATCTGAGCCGCCATGGGTCCCTCTCCCCCTGCGCATGACCCGACAAGGAATGACCTTGGTGACGGGGACCAGGCGCCGATTCAGTTGTTTGGAGCGCGTCATCGGCGGCTTGCGCACATTGCCGATCGCGCTTCATGTCAATGCGCTCATGACGAAAGGCTGCGGCACGGGCCGCCGTCGGATCCGGGCCGGTACGGTCCGAATCCAGTGCGAG
>NZ_RZPL01001204.1:0-773 GCF_004022805.1 Mesorhizobium sp. M7A.F.Ca.CA.002.04.1.1
CCAGTCGGCCGAGCCGCTTCCGGCGGAGGCCATGAACGTCGCCCTGACCGGCAACAATGGCGAACTGCGCAGCGAAGTCATCGGCCAGAAGAAGCCGAGCGGCGGCGGCCTGTTCGCCGGCCTTTTCGGCGGGACGTCGTCCGGCTCCTCGATAAGCTATCTTCCCGAGACGCGGGCTCTCGATCAGGCTCTCGCCAAGAGGGAGGCCAAGAAGCAGTTCAAGGTGAAGCCGGAATTCGTGCCGCAGGACGTGGAATTCACTGGTTACGATGCCGGCACCATCGTCATCGACACCAGCGCGCGGCGCCTCTACCTCGTCGAATCATCTTCCACCGCGCGGCGCTACGCCATTGCGGTCGGTCGCGAGGGCCTGCAGTTCAAGGGCACGGTCGCGGTCGGTGACAAGCAGGAATGGCCGCGCTGGATCCCGACGCTGGACATGCAGAAGCGCGAGCCGAAGCATTACGGCCAGTATAAGGACGGCATGCCTGGCGGTGGCCAGAATCCGCTCGGCGCCCGCGCCATCTATCTCTATGACGGCAAGAAGGACACGCATCTGCGCATCCACGGCACCATCGCGCCGCAGTCGATCGGAACCAGCGCCTCTAATGGCTGCTTCCGCATGATCAACGAGCACGTCATGGATCTCTACAGCCGCGTCAGGGTTGGCACCAAGGTCGTCATCATCTGACGTTTTCGTCATCCTGCCGAAAGGGCCGGCTCAGCCGGCCCTTTTGTTTTGCCCTGTTCACGATCCGAGCGCCTTCTTGGGA
>NZ_RZPL01001205.1:0-772 GCF_004022805.1 Mesorhizobium sp. M7A.F.Ca.CA.002.04.1.1
GGCTATCGCCTGATCGACACCGCCGAAGGCTATCAGAACGAGGAAGGGGTCGGAGAGGCGATCCGCAGTGCCGGCGTGCCGCGGGCTGAGCTGTTCATCACCTCGAAACTGCGCAACGGCGCGCACCAGCGCGATGCGGCCTTGCGCGCCTTCGACGAGACGATGGAGAAGCTCGGCGTCGAACAGATCGACCTGTTCCTGATCCACTGGCCTGTGCCCAGCCAGGACAAATATGTCGAGGCCTGGAAGACGCTGGTCGAACTCAGGCAGGCCGGCCGCATCAAATCGATCGGCGTTTCGAACTTCAACCAGGACCATCTGGAGCGGATCATCGGCGAGACCGGTGTGACGCCCGTCGTCAACCAGATCGAGCTGCATCCCCAGTTCCAGCAGCGCGGTGTCAGGGACTTTCATGCCAAGCACGACATCCGTATCGAAAGCTGGAGCCCTCTGGGCAGCGGCCGGCTGCTCGGCGATCCGACCATTGCAGGCATCGCCAAAAAACATGGCAAGTCCGTCGCACAGGCGATCATCCGCTGGCATCTCCAGGAGGGGCTGATCGTCATTCCAAAGTCGATCCGCAGGGATCGCATCGCCGCCAATTTCGATGTCTTCGATTTCGAACTGGATGCGCAGGACCTGCAGACGATCCGCGGCATGGATTCGCCCGAGGGCCGCAACGGACCCAACCCCGCCACAGCCGCGTTCCTGTTCTGAGAGGCAAGTTTTAACGAGCTGGCAACGAAACTGCTAATCTCCCCCACGAGGGGGG
>NZ_RZPL01001206.1:0-771 GCF_004022805.1 Mesorhizobium sp. M7A.F.Ca.CA.002.04.1.1
CCTTCCAGTCGCGCTTCGGCGCGCAGGAATGGCTGCAACCCTATACCGACAAGACGGTGGAGAAACTCGCACAGGACGGCGTCAAGTCGATCGCCGTCGTCAATCCCGGCTTTTCCGTCGACTGCATCGAGACGCTGGATGAGATCGGCCGCGAGGCGGCCGAAACCTTCCACCATGCCGGCGGCAAGAATTTCGCCCATATCCCTTGCCTCAACGACAGCGCGGAGGGGATGGCGGTGATCGAGGCGATGGTGCGGCGCGAACTGTCTGGCTGGGTCTAGGAGAAATTCCAGGAAAAGTGTGAAACGGTTTTCCCGGGAAAAGCGAATAGCGCTTTCCCTTGGGAATTTCGTCAACGGGAGTTAGAGCAGCTCGCCGCTCTAACTCCGGAACAACACAAGCTCCGGGGCGTTAAGGCGCGCCGCCGGAGAATGCGATGTCCCGCAAACTCGACCTCAGAACTGGCCAGCCCGTCTGGTCAGCCTATCGCGCGCCTGCGGTGCCGACGGACGGCCTGGTCCGGGACGTCAAGGCAGATGTGCTGGTCGTCGGCATGGGCATCAGCGGCGCCATGATGGCCGAGGCGCTGACGGCCGATGGCCATCGGGTGATCTGTATCGACCGGCGCGGTCCGCTGAAGGGCTCGACGGCCGCAACCACCGCACTGGTGGCATTCGAAATAGACCAGCCTCTCTCCACGCTCTCGAAGATGGTCGGCAGAGCCTCGGCGCAGCAGGCCTGGCGGCGCTCGCGGCTCGCCGTCTCCAATCT
>NZ_RZPL01001207.1:0-771 GCF_004022805.1 Mesorhizobium sp. M7A.F.Ca.CA.002.04.1.1
CCCCGGCCATCGCGGCCGAGCGTGACGGTGACGGCGCCCGTCTTTTCCGCCAGCGCGCCGATGTCGGCCGCTCTTGCCGGATCGCAGACGACCAGGCGTGGTTCCGCGTCGCCGAAGAAATACTCCAGCTCAGCCAGCGTGTAGGCGGTGTTGAGCGGCAGGAAGACGGCGCCGGCGCGCAGGCAGGCGAGATAGAGCATGACCGCTTCCGGGCTCTTCTCGACCTGCACGGCAACGCGGTCACCGGGCTCGACATCCAGTTGCAGGAGCGCATGCGCAAGCTGCGCCGAGCGGGCCAGCATATCGCCATAGGTGATCGAGCGGCCATCATCGGTTTCCATCAGCAAGCGCGCTGGCGCCGGCATCCGGGACCGGAACGCATCGAACAGATGATTGCTCATGAAGACTTCCCTGGGGTGCTGCGGCGCTGAGCATGCGCCTGTCGCGGCATGCCTCGGCGGCGAGAGTTCGCGGTTCTTGGCCGCGCCGTCAAGCCCGCCGACAGCGGTTCGCGCCGGCCGCGCCGACGCAGTTTGCGTGCAAGAAACGAGCACAAGAGACCCGCCAGGAAACGACTGCTATCGCCGAGCGCGTTTGCCGGCGATTTCTTTCGTTTCCTCGTCCTGCTCGAAGCGCTTCATGCACATGGCCGCAGTCAACCGGTAGTGGTTGAGCAGGGCCTCGACGGCACCGTCGGCATTGCCGTCGAGGGCACATTCGGCGATCAGACGATGCTCGCCGAAATCGTCGCGCTGGACGCCTTCGCCATCA
>NZ_RZPL01001208.1:0-767 GCF_004022805.1 Mesorhizobium sp. M7A.F.Ca.CA.002.04.1.1
GCAGGCTATGCGCTCGGCTCCTCGCTGGAGAATTCGCTGGTGATCGGCGACGACAACCGCGTCATCAACATGGGCGGCCTGCGCTATCCCAACGAATTCGTGCGCCATAAAACGCTGGACGCCATGGGCGACCTGGCGCTGGCCGGCGCCCGTTTCATCGGCTGCTTCCGCTCCTATCGCGGCGGCCACAGGATGAATGCCGCGGCCCTGCGCCGCCTGCTGTCGGATCGCACGGCGTTCGAGATCGTCGAGACGACGCGCCGGGAGCGTGGCCGCAGCGCCGAGATGAACGCCGTCAACGCGCCGCTCTACGCGCCCTGGATGATCTGATTTTCCCAGGTTTTTCGGGTTCCATGGGGAATTGCGCGTGTTGCAGGAATGCACCACCCGCCAGTGAAATTGCATTGATGTCCAAGCTGCGTCCGGCCGCCACAAAAATGTGCGATTGGCCGGAGATAGCGTTGCCGGGCAAGGCGGTTATGGTTTATGGCTGCTGCCGTCGATTAGTGCATGTCGTTCAAAAGTGGGGACCAGTTTTGAAACAATGGCATGCAACTGGCATTGAAATAGCGCCGAAAGGGCGAGATCCAATCATGTTCTTCAAGCGAGTTGGTCAATTGAAAGCACCGCAGAGGGCCGTTTTCCTGGCGCTTTCAGTAGTTGTTCCATCGCTCTTCCTGTCGGCCTGCATGTCGTCGGAGAAAGATATCGACCTGTCGACCTATGTCGACCAGACCGAACCGGCCGATGTTCTCTACAATCAGGGC
>NZ_RZPL01001209.1:0-763 GCF_004022805.1 Mesorhizobium sp. M7A.F.Ca.CA.002.04.1.1
GGTCTACACCCCGTTCTGGCAATTGCGTTCGACCTACTGGTGGCGCTCGACCTTTCCGGCCAACAAGGACGTCCATGTTTCCCACCACTACAGACCGAGCGTCGGCGGCACGTCTTCGGTCAGCTTCTTCTACGACGGCAAATTCCAGGGTCAGTATGCGGCCTACAAGACCCGGTATTGCATGGACGGCACATTCGAAAATGCGGTGCGCAAGGCGGCCAAGGACGACCCTGACGGCTACCCCAAATATTTCGAGAGCCGCATCGCCTATATCCTGACCACCGGCGGCAACTGGGCTACGGGCACGATCGGCAAGTTCAAGCTGACGATCGACAAGGGCAATCCGAAAGCCCTGGTCTCGTTCTGCGGCGACAATGTCAAAAAGACCGGACCGACGACCTTCGAGATGACGGCGGATGATTTCTACCCCGAGCGCGACATCGACATCCTGATCCTCGAGCCGACGGGCGAAAATTGATGCATGTCGCAATCTACGTTGCCATTGCCGAGAACGGCGTGATCGGGCGGGACGGCGGGCTCCCGTGGCGGCTCTCCACCGATCTCAAGCGCTTCAAGGCCGATACGATGGGCAAGCCTATCATCATGGGCCGCAAGACCTATGAGGGCATCGGTCGACCGCTGCCGGGCAGGTTGAACATCGTCGTGACCCGCGACGAGACCTGGCGCGCCGAGGGCGTCGAGGTGGCACATTCGCTCGAAGCCGCGATCCAGCTGGCGACGGTGCGCGGGCGCGGCATGGCCG
>NZ_RZPL01000120.1:0-10373 GCF_004022805.1 Mesorhizobium sp. M7A.F.Ca.CA.002.04.1.1
TCGAAGAGTCATGTTCGCCGGCCGATGCCTAATGGTAATAGCATCCGCGATGCTACGGCTTCAGTGGTGCTGGGCTTTATCGCCCCGTGGATGATCTTCGGCTTCAGCTTCTTGATCGCAAGTGGTGCCGCGCTCAACGATACCGCCTGGCAGGCTTCTGTTGGCGATATTGTGGACCGACGCGAAGTTCCCGCTGCCGTCACCCTCCTCTCCATTGGCTTCAACACTGCACGGACCGTGGGACCGGCGCTCGCGGCATCATGATTGCGTCGTTCGGACTTATGACGGCTTTCGCTATGTTTACACTCACCTATATGATCCCTTTGGTCACCATATGGCGATGCAAATGGAAGGTTCGCTCCTCACTTCTCCCACGTGAGTCAATGAGGACGGCCATCTATGACAGGCTGCGCTTCACAGCGATGTCATCGGAAATCAAGACGGCGATCGCCCGCGGAACCTTCTTTGGCCTGTCGGGCATCGCCATACTCGCACTGCTGCCATTGGTTGTCCGCGATCAGCTGGGCGAAGGACCGCTCGCCTATGGCACCATCATCGCCGGCTTCGGCACAGGCGCCGTCATGGCTGGCGTCGCCAACAGCCTATTAAGACGGAGCTTGTCAGAAGAGCAACTAATGACGCTGGCATGCGTCGCCTGTGCGGCGTGCTCCCTTTTTCTGGCACTGCCTCTTCCATTGCGAGCGGCGTCCTGTTTCCCCTTCGCGAGGGTCGCGAGGCCGAGCCCGACCCTTTGGAGGAATTCGACGCGCCGGCAGTCGCCCTCAGTCTCAAGCCGAGAAGCGGCCCCATCGTGGTCAAAGTCGAGTACCTCATACTCGTGGAAAATCTAGAAGAATTCCTCGCCATGCGCGGGTGCCGGCATGTACAGAGTCGCGTTGGTGCTCGGCACTGGACTCTCCAGCGCAACCTTCAGGAGCCTGTGCTATGGACGGAGACATTCCGTACGCCGACCTGGACCGACTACCTTCGCCTGAATCATCGCCTTACCGAGGCCGACAAGGAACTGGACGAGAGAATCATCCTCCTCCACAAAGGAAAGCATTCTCCACGAATAACATTGTCAATCGAGCGCCCCACGAGTGCTCCACGCAAGCCTGAGTCATCAACGCCTTTTTTCCCCCGCCATTCAACGAAACGGCCAGCGTGCCACCGCAGGCTGAATGAAGATACATAAGAAGGCACGTCAACTGCTAACCACATCGGGCGGGCAACAAGCATCGCCGCCTTCGGGTATATGACAGACAGAATGTAGCGGACTTGAAAAATGAAAGGCGCTCACCCACCGCCAACATTTCTCGGCTGGTTCCCGGCATTCAAGGTCCTGCGGCTATACGCGAAGGCGGCAAGCCGCGTTGAAGTCGTCGATATTCAGTCGCATCGAAGGACAATGACGTGTTGCCCTGATGCCACTCTCTGCGAGGTTAGCTTGTTTCTCGGATGAGGAGACAGACAATGGTCTGCCCCCTGAAAGGTCCTCCCTGAGGTATGTGTCCATTCTTGAACTCGGCTCGACAATGATAGCGAACCCTGTTGACCGTCGCACTGTCAGTCTCGAATCAAGTGCTCTCCTACAGCAGATGCGATTATCGCCAATGCGTACTGGTAGCGCCCGAAGCGCGCGTTATCGGCAGCCGCCGAGGGCCGTGATGCGGCCGCGATCGAGCCTTGTAGTAACAGACGCGCTCTCCGGTGGTCGGGCCAGCACCTTACCCCTCTTCCCTATGGCCCCAAGGCAGAGCAATTGCCAATGCGGGACATCCCGCTTCTAAGTCTCCTGCAACATTATTGGAGGCCGCGACGGCCCTGCTCGTGACGATCAGGGGTGGTCGCCGCACACCAGCGGGATCATTGCCCCACAAGCGCATCCAGATTCCGGCCGGGCGTTCCGCTGTCAATATCAAAGTCGGCCGGCGGGCGCTAAAGTGTCGATCCTCACCTTGCCGCCAGGTGAGTTCGACCGATATGTTCCTGCTACAATGGTAAGCGGCCTATACTGTCGCATCCTCAACAGTCAGCGGGAGACAGGACGACCCTATGTTCGAGCTCCCTCCGTATGGACTCCTCTGAATATAACAAGGGCTTGTATTCGCCCCGTTGCCAATCGTGATTGAGGTCACGATAATGACTTGAGATCGGAACACCCGACTGACCTGGATTGTTAATAAAGAGACTGTCATCCCATGACCCAACGTCCATGATTATCCGCACTGACGGTCCTTCTGAAACAGAGAATTGGCCGCTTCGGTAACTCGAAAAATTGAGCGTTGAGCTACTTCCGCCGAGGGCTATGGCGCCCAACGACCATTGTTCAGACGTCAGTGCCTGCAGAGGGTGGCGCAAATCAAGCTTATGTATACTGCCCCATGCCCATGAGGCAGAATCGTCGCCAAATCGACATATGCATTCACTCCAGGCAGAAGTTAGGGATTCCATTATGGAATGCTTCAACTTTTCACTAGGCTCTGCCTGTTCGAGCCAAGAGGCTATGGCCGAAGGCTGTAAAGGCACGAGCAGTGCCAACACTTCATCGTCAGCGCTTTCTAAGCGAGCTACTGTCGGGCCAAGGTGTTTGCTAAGCCAAATCTCAAAGAACGCGGCGGCTGGCGAACTCGCATCCAAATGCCGGTCCCAGTTAGAAAATAAGTGCAACGCAGGCATGTTTGCAACCGAACCGAGAAGAGTGTCTAGTTTCGCAAGAATACGAACTGCTATCGGCGAATACACCGAACATTGCAGCGACATGCAGTCCCGCAACGAGATCTTCTCTGATCGTGAGAGAGTTGTATGAAGGGTATCATGTCTGCTGCTGTCAGACCACTCGTAGCCAAAAGCAGGATGCGATCTACTCCATTCCTCCGGAACATTCATTGCGTTGGCAGTGGCGACAAAACCTTTGGCGGGGTTCATCTCGAACGGCCCATCGTCCGGTGACAAATACCCTTCCCATTCGAACCGACCGTCTCCTGGAACCGGAAGCAGGCCGTCCCAATTTCTTCGGACCGGAGCCGCACCTGACGGTTTCCACGCAATTACATTCGACGTGTCCGCATAGATGTGATTAACTGAAGGACAACCCCAGTTTGCTAGACTGGAGGTGTATTCTGAAAATGTCTTAGAGCGCATTACGGCCAAGCTGGCCATGTAAGGTGCCATGCCGGGATCCATCCATACGGTTCTCAGTGCGAAGGCGCGGTCTTTTTCAGCATTTTGGTTTAAAATGGGTCCATGGCGTGTGAACTGAAGCTTTACCTCCTGGTCGGTGTGGGCGCGAACTGGAATTTTCTCGTGTATAGTCTTCACCTGCTCCCAGGCCCCTTTATATAAGTATTTATTTCCCTCACTCTTGGTTTCGTAAACATAAATATCTTCTTGGTCAGCGCCGAAAATAGTCAGACCAAAGGCGGCTGTCCCGTTGTGACCCATGGAGATTCCTGGGATCATAGGCTCTCCAGCGCCAATTACATCGAGCCCGGGCATACTCAGGTGTACAAGATACCTGATGGACGGAAGGACGTGCTTGCGATGCGGGTCTAGAGCAAGGATTGGTCGCTCCGTTGTGGTTTTTGTTGCGGATATGGCCCAGTTGTTTGAGCCCTCTTGGAACACCGTCTGCATGATCTCATCACTCGGTGTTACGCGGGTCCAACGGTCAGCTTCCTGAAGACTTGCTGCAAGTCTTTCCCTCGAGAATGAGACGGGACAGATTGCCAAGCGAAAATCCTGCAGTACTCGATCTGTCATAAAGGCGAGGTCAAGGCCCTCCGCTGGTCGTGGCGCTATCGGAGGTGACAATTCTTGTCTCAACCTGTCGAGGCGGGTACCTCGTTCCACACCTGCCAATGCCATCACCCTGCAGCGCAGAAGCTCCGAAATCGCATTTCGGGTTAGTGAGTGCGTTCGCACGCGAACGACGTCTTCGGGTTTCCAATAGTCGGGAGTGTGACCGAGGAGGCCAAACTCGGGTGGCAAGGCAATCAAACCGTCATGGCAACTGTCTACGTAGGAATTGATCCCCTCGGCAAACGCTGAGCATATCTCTTCGGAATCCGGGCCGTACGCCTGCCATTCTGCACTCATGGCTCCGCGAAATAAAAAGAGACGCGCCGCCCGATCCTGCTCCAAATATCCGGGGCCAAAGTCTCGTGACAGGAGACCGAGACCTCGTTTGCGCGCAATATCAATTTGCCAGAGGCGGTCTCGAGCTGCATTCCAACCCTGCGCGAAAAATAGGTCGTGCAAGTTCTGAGCCTTGATATGAGGAACCCCCCATTTATCAATGTCGATCGTGACCTCACTCTTAAGCTTGTCGGAGCTGTGGCGGTCGAAGGTTATGTTCTTTAACATGTGTTGATCCGTTTGGTTCACCCAAAGATGGTCGGGAATCTGCCAGAGGACGACGTCTGCAGATTGTGGTCGGTTGCGGGCAGAGGGTTGAGGCCGCACTCTTGCAACCTGATCATGTGTGGCGAGCCAATCCTCAGCGCGCCTGGACGCGAACTGGCACGGTGGGCTGCGCACAAGCTCAGCGGGATCCTACTCTCGCGCTTCCGGGAACGAGGCGCTTGCCGAGAACGCTCTGATGTATGTCAGCCAATACGTACGAATACAATATCCGCACATGTTGTCTCGCTGGCCTGAGGCAACGCATTCGATACACAGTAACTCGGTCGAACGGCCTCGTTGAAGGATGGCTCCCTCAATGCGACAAGATCTGGCTGAGAAACAATTTCGTTCTTTCGTGCTGCGGGTTTCTGAAGAAGTCGTGCGGTGTACCCTCTTCGACGATCTCACCTCGATCCATGAAGATTACTCGATCGGCCACGGCGCGCGCAAAGCCCATCTCGTGGGTGACGCATACCATGGTCATGCCGTCGCGTGCGAGTCCGGTCACAGTCTCGAGCACTTCAGCGACCATCTCTGGATCGAGCGAGGAGGTCGGCTCATCGAAGAGCATGACTGCAGGCTCCATACAGAGGGACCGGGCAATTGCGACGCGCTGCTGCTGTCCCCCGGAGAGCTGAGCCGGATATTTGTTCGCCTGTTCGGGAATGCGCACGCGCTCTAGGAATTTAAGCGCGATCTTTCTAGCCTCACCCTCTGGAACGCCCTTTATCCACATCGGCGCCGCCATACAGTTCATCAGCACGGTCATGTGCGGGAAAAGATTAAAGTGCTGAAAAACCATGCCGACGCTTTTGCGAACTTCAGCTACGTTGCGCATTTTGTTATGTAACCTAATCCCAGTGACGGTAATCTCGCCATCCTGGTGCGCTTCGAGCCGATTGACGCAACGGATCAGCGTCGACTTTCCCGAGCCTGAGGGCCCACAGATGACGATACGTTCGCCCTTGCGGACGGTTAGGTTGATGTCAGTTAGTGCTCTGAAGGCACCATACCATTTGGATACATTCTTAGCTTCGATGACTTCGTCGCTCAATATTGCATCTCTCTTGTTCATTGGCGCATCTGTAAGTGCCTTGAAAATGGCCGAACCAACTTAGACGTCTTTTTTAGCTTGACCAATGAATTCACGATCATCGCTTCTTACTTCTGGCAAAATGGTCCTCGATCCGGGATTGGACCAGTTCCAGGCAGGCGGATAAAATCCAATAAATCATTGCCGCTGTTACTAGCATCTCCATAGTATGGAAGGTTGGCTGGCCGAGTGAGTGAGCTAGATACGTCAGCTCCCAAACGCCAAGAACCGAAACGAGAGAGCTGTCTTTGAGCATTGAGATGAACGTGTTTCCCATCGGGGGAATGATAACCGGAAGCGCTTGCGGCAGAATGATTCTGCGCATTGTGAGCGCAAAGCCGAAACCTAATGACCGGGATGCCTCCCACTGGCCGCGATCGATGCTGGCTATGCCCGAACGGAAGATCTCCGTCATGTAGGCACCACTGCATAGCGAAAGCGCCAACACGCCTGCAGGCACGGCATTAATAACGTAACCTACCTGGGGCAAGCCCATGTAGATCAGATAAACCTGCATGAGAAGCGGCAGACCCCGGAAGCATGAAGTGTAGAAGCTGACTATCGCGTAAGCCATGCCGTTGCTTGACAGTTTCGCAATCGCGCCGATTATTGCGATAGCCGACGCAAATAGCAGTGACATCGCTGATACGTAAACTGTAGTAACTACCCCCTGCGTAATTAGAAATGGCAGGTTTGCCCAAATAAATGGCATGCTTAAGTCAAATGCCGCGAAGAGCGAAAGGAACAGTAGCACCAACTCAAACCATACGATCCCGATTTGGATTTTGAGCGGGACAAAACCAATCAGCACGAGGTTGAGGCAGAACATTGCGGCAATTACAAAAGCGATCGCAATGCGACTGTAAAACTTCACTTGTGCGTGATCGCCAATCACGGGCCGTAGGAGTTCGCCCATCGTGGTGCCCGCTACGTTGAAGATAAGAAAAACCGCGAGCACAATTGCAAATATGCAGCCGATAAACCATGGCTTGTGGACGAGCACCTCAGATTCAACTGTATCGTGGTAAAGCATAAGCATTTTCTTCCTAAGAAGAGGCGCCCCCGGGAAGGGGACGCCCACGATTGTGTCATGTTATTTATCGACGCTGAAATCCCCCCCGAACCACTTGACCGAGAGTTTAGCAAGAGTGCCGTCATCCTTCATCTTCTTGACCGCGGCAGCGACCTTGTCGATAAACTCCTTATCGCCACGCTCGATTGTGACAGCGCCCGGGGCGTAGAATAAGGGATCGCCAATAACCTTCAATGGATAGCCAGATTTGATTGCCGCAGCCGCCGTCGTTCCTTCAGTAATGACGCCATCGAGACGAACACCATCGCCGAGGCGCAGGTCGTCAAGCGTAAGAGAGTTAGCACTTGGATAAGCCTTCACTTGGCCCGCTGTAAATTGATATTGTATTGGCTTAGCGCCGATCCATGCCGGTGTGAGCTTGTGATTGGCATACAAATCGCCAAGAGTTCCCGCTCGGACGCCGACGATCTTGCCCTCCAGGTCGGAAGGCTTCGTCGCTTTGCTATCCTTGTGAACGACAGCGACTTCGCCTTCGTAGAAGTACATGGCCGGGAAGGCGAATTTTTTGGCGCGATCGTTGGTCGGCGTCATTTGACCCATGGCCATGTCCCAACGCCCCCCCCACTGGCCTGCCTGAATGATATCCCAGCCCGGGGTCACGAATTTGATCTTCACGCCCAAGTAGTCCGCAATGCCCTTCGCGACCTCTACATCATCACCGTCGAGTTCATGTTGGTCGTTCAAGTGAGACAAGGCTCCCCAGTCGGACCCGACCGCTACCGTCAATGTCTGTGCCGCGAGCACACGATCAAGGACTTCGCCGGCGCAAGCCTTGGCTGACAAAGACATCGACGCAACCGCCATGGAGACTGCAACTACGACCGTCGTTACATGATTGTTCATCTATAGTTCCCTTTTTTCTCGTTCTTATTTTCTTGAAAGCTACCTTCGTCGCCACCGAGAGGAGTGTCTTAGCGGTGCGCCATTGCTCCCTGCTGATTGGACCCATCCCGGTCCGTCATTTAACGAACGACACCTTATCGCTCTGCATTGTTGGCATTCAGCGAAATCGAGTTCGATGATGCAGGTTTCCTGCGAACTACCCTTGGCTTTCGCCGGATCGCTCTGGCGATTTCACAAAGCACGGATACCCTGGCCTCAGAGAGGTCGGCGAACTCGCCAACTCGCTGGACTCCGAAGGCTGCAGATTGCATCGCCACAAGACGTCTTGTTTGGAAGGATCTAAACTGGACTGGCGCGTTGAATTACACCTTGCAGGGCTGACTCTGGTCACGTGGGAACTGCGGTCCAAGCCCCTCTCTCTCCCTAATCTCGACCTCCCTAATCTCGACCTCCCTAATCTCGACGACCTCTTCGCCGGCCGTGTGCGCACCCGCTACTCAACCGTCGGGGCGCTCGAGGAAGAATGCTTCTCTGCCGACATCGTGGTCGGGGCCGTGCTGATCGCCGGTGCTGCCGCGCCAAAGCTCGTCACCCGCGAAATGATGTCCGGCATGAAGAAGGGCTCGGAGCTGGTCGACGTCGCTATTGACCAGGGCGGTTGCTTCGAGACGTCGCATGCGACGACTCAAGCCGAGCCCACCTACGAAGGCGACGGCGTTATCCACTATCGCGTCGCCAACATGCAGAGTCGCCCATGCCATTTCGCGATTTCTTGCCTTGCGAGTTCGCACGTATCCCTCTGGGTCAACATCGTTGATAGACCAGAGAATTTTTGACTCATCGTAGCTCGGACAGCGGAGACGCGTTACAATTGTCAACCCGTTCGGACCCGGTTTAATCGAGATGTACTCGGCATACTGCGCATGATGGCTCATGCCTCTTGTAGCTGGAAGCGTTCGGCAAGTTAGGTCCTACTTGCCACGCGAGAGCGGGGCCGCAAGTATGCGCCGGCCGCAATACAACGCTGATTTGCTGCGTTGTCGAGGACATTTCGCATAGAATGCGCGCCTGCCGCTGCTATGATCATAACATGTTGTGATTTAGTCCAGTCCGAACTCCCGAGGTTGGGTCGCAACTCTCGATAGCCAGCTGGCGCCGGGGGCGCCTAGGCATGAAATTGGATCCCATGTATGACAGAATTCAAACAACGGCAAACCGTCGGTAACGCGTCGGAGAGCGTACTCGAATTCGACGGACAGCAATACCTGGACGGCCGTGCATCGGATCCTCGCGAATTTGGCTGGATGCGCGGTGCGCCGCCGCCGCCAGACAAGCGTGTAACATTCGAGAATGAAACTGTTTGGACCTTTCCTCAGCTTCGCTGGTCGCTATCGCATATGCGTGAGCTGCGGCCCACAGTCCAAGTGTGGCGAGGGCGGGGCGGACCGTCGCAGCTTGAGTGCAGCAACAGGTCTACCGAAATCGATGGGCTCACGTTCGTCGACATGGACGACCGCACCAACCGGTTCGAGGAGGCGCTATTCGACACCTACACCGACGGCATTTTGGTCCTGCATCGGGGGCGGATCATATACGAACGATACTTCGGCGCACTCGCGCCGCACGTACAACATTCGTGTCAGTCAATCACCAAATCGTATGCGGGCACCCTAGCCGCGGCGTTGGTGCATGAGGGCATTCTCGACGACAGGAAGACAATATCGCAGTTTGTGCCGGAATTACGAGGTACAGGGTGGGAAGATGCAACGCTCCGCCAAGTCATGGACATGCAAACTAACGTTGCTTTTACTGAAGATTACACAAGTGTAGACAAGTCATATAGATGCGAATACCTGCGTACCATACGAAAGGAAGGGGCGCACGGCAAATTTGTCTACAAAGGCGTCGATACCAATGTTATGGCTTGGGTTATGTCGCGCGCAACGGGCCGGTCGTTCGCACAACTGTTGGAGGAGCGCTTATGGTTGCCACTGGGCTGCGAAGAAGACGCCTATGTCGAGATCGACCCGACAAACGGTATGCCGAGGGCGCATAGCGGACTCAATGTGACGTTGCGCGACTTGGCGCGTTTCGGCGAGCTGATGCGATGTGAAGGCTCGTGTAATGGCAAGCAACTGGTTCCCGCGAGTGTTGTCTACGACCTTCAAGATCTCGACCACCCCGCCAAGCCGGACCTCCCATTCGGCTATACATACCGAAGCCAATGGTGGGTATCACACGACGAGCTTGATGCTATTGAAGGTCGGGGCCTTTACGGCCAGAACCTGTACATAGCGCCAAAGGCGGAGATGGTGATTGCGCGCTTCGGGTCGCACCCCGCTTGCGACCACATTGATCGGATTAGAAGGCCGCAGATGCAGGCATTGGGGAGGATGCTCCGCGCGTAACTTGATGCACTAGACGGTCACCGCGCTTGTTTAGGAATTTCCTGCAAATTCGCGGTTGAAGAACTGGGGCGCCTACGCCGAATTCCTGCGTTCGGCTAGGGGGCAATTGGCGCAAAAGGCCTGTAGACGCTGCTACGCTTATGAAGTAAATACCAGAAGCCTCGCTTCCCATATGCATAATGCAGACCGATCTGGCTCGCTTTTGCTGAGGAAACAATGATCACCGAACATTGCATATTGATTGGGGCCGTCGCGACTTTGTATTGCGAGAATGGAACCGGTGGACCTATTGTATTCTTGCATGGTGCCGCTTTCGGGCTTATCCGTCAGCTTGACCTGAAACAAAACCCAACCCAAACATCAACGAGACCCAGGATCAGACCGAAAAATGGCCGCCTTCAAATCGGAATGCTGGCCGGAATGAAATCGGAATGACTGGCCGGCTTCAAATCGGAATCGGTGGCCGGCTTCATCGGAATACGCAGGCAATGGTATCGGCATCAGTGGCAGCGCTCTTGCGCTGCTTCTGGAC
>NZ_RZPL01001210.1:0-763 GCF_004022805.1 Mesorhizobium sp. M7A.F.Ca.CA.002.04.1.1
GCTTCAGATCCACCATGTTCCGCATGATGATTTCGGCCACATCTTGGCGACAGTTCACGGAAATTTCAAACCCTGCGGCCGCGCAATCACACCTACGAGGCCAGCGGCTGGCCGATGCGCAGGAAATCGCTGTCGAAGGGAACCTCCCGCGTCGAACCGCCGGCATGCAGCCGCATGCGGCCATCCGCCGTCGTGACGTCCCGCGGCGGCTCGCCGCCCGACAGCGGCAGGACGCCGATGACGTGGCGAAAAGACACGCTTTGGCCTTCGCCCAGCGCAAAAGCGGTCGCCACCCCTTCGCGCTTCAGCCAGTTGTCGCCGATCGAGGCGGCATGGCCGACGGCAGCGCGGCCATCCTCGATGCCGAGCACGCCAAGGTGGCGGCCGCTCCATGGGGCGTAGTCGCGCCCGCCATTGCTGAACCACAGCATGGTGATTGGCAGTTCGGCCGGGTTCTTCAGCACCAGCACCAGATCGTCCTCGGCCTGTCGTGCAAGCGCGGTCCATCCCGGCCCGCCATGGTCGGCTTCGACCAGCGTGATGAAATCCTCGCGGCGGTCATCCATGCGGTATTCCGTCAGGTCGAGCGTGCCGCCGCCGGCGGCGGGAAAATGGCCGAGATCGGCGGAGCGCGCCGGATAGGCGAGCATGAAGCGGCCGCGTGCGGGATCGGGCTCCAGCGGATCGTCCAGCGTCGCGGCAAAACGCTTCGGCGAAAAGGCCAGCCTGCCGCCGCCGGTCATGGCCGTCATCGGGTGATGGG
>NZ_RZPL01001211.1:0-762 GCF_004022805.1 Mesorhizobium sp. M7A.F.Ca.CA.002.04.1.1
GCCCAGGAGATCATGAGCCGCCGCCGCGACTATCGCATCAGCTCCACGTCGCTTTCGGCCGAACCCTATGAACTCGGTCGCTGGCGGCCTACGGTCCAGGCCGGCATGTGGCTGCTGATCATCGTGGTGCTGTTCCTGCCGCTGTTCGGGCTGGTTCTGACATCGCTGGTGCCGGGCTACGGCATCGCGCTCACCGCCAAGACGGCAACGCTCGACAATTATCGCTTCGTGCTGTTCGAGCATGACGCGGCCAGCCGCGCCTTCTTCAACAGCTTCTGGCTGTCGATCGCGGCGGCCTTCTTCGCGGTCCTGGTCGCAGTGCCGATCGGCTATCTGATCGCATGGGGCAAGCAGCGCTGGGTGCGGCTGCTCAATCTGTCGGTCGAGCTGCCCTATGCTTTGCCCGGCGTGGTGCTGGCGATCGCCTCGCTGCTCATGTTCCTGCGGCCGATCCCGCTCACCGGCATCCAGCTCTACAACACCGTCTGGATCATCCTCTACGCCTATCTCGCCCGTTTCCTGGTGCTGGCGCTGCGGCCGACCATCAGCGGCTATCACCAGATCGACCGGGCGCTGGAGGAGGCGGCGCAAGTAGCGGGCGCCGGGCTGTTCACGCGCATGCGCACGATCATCTTTCCCCTGGTGGCACCGGCGGCGATCGCCGGCGGACTACTGATCTTCATGACGGCGCTCAGCGAACTTACCGTCTCGGCGCTGCTGTGGTCGTCCGGGTCGGAGACGATCGGTGTCGTGATGTTTTCC
>NZ_RZPL01001212.1:0-746 GCF_004022805.1 Mesorhizobium sp. M7A.F.Ca.CA.002.04.1.1
CGGCGGCCAGGCGCGCCGCGTCGGCGTTGCGCGGGCGATCGCGCTGGACCCGGTGCTGGTCGTCGCCGACGAGCCGACCGCCGGCCTCGACGTCTCCGTGCAGGGAGAGGTGCTGAACCTGCTCAACGACCTGCGCGACCGCATGGGCCTGTCGATGCTGATCATCACCCACAATCTGCATGTCGTGCGCCAGATCGCCGACCGCATGGCGGTGATGTATCTCGGACGCTTCGTCGAGCAGGGCGAAACCGAAGCGATCTTCCGTGCCCCGCATCATCCCTATACGGCGGCCCTTCTGTCCGCCAACCCCGAGCCCGATCCAGATCGGGTGCACCAGCGCATCACGCTGCCGGCTGACGTTCCGTCCTTGCTGGCGCGCCCCTCAGGCTGCGAGTTTCACACACGCTGCCCGCAGGCCGAGGGCCGTTGCGCGCTGGATGTCCCCGTCCCGGCCTCGGTCGGCGACAGCCGTCTAACCTGCCATTTCCCGCTGAACACATAAGGATCGCCACCGGCGCAAGTGTCGGCCGGGGCGTTGAGAGGAGCCGCCATGCAAGATATCCGCATCGTCACCGATTTCCCGCGCAAAATCCGCGAGATCGAGAATTTGTGGATTCCGATGCCGGATGGCGTCAAGCTGGCGGCGCGTGTCTGGCTGCCGGAAGACGCGGAGAGCGATCCCGTGCCGGCGATCCTCGAATATTTGCCCTATCGCAAGCGTGACGGAACGGTGGAGCGCGATGCGC
>NZ_RZPL01001213.1:0-743 GCF_004022805.1 Mesorhizobium sp. M7A.F.Ca.CA.002.04.1.1
TTCCAGCGGGCTGCGCAAACTGATCGCTTCGCCGTCGATCGATTGGTCGCCCCCGTCTGCTACATAGACGCCGGCCGCCACGTTCATCAAAGTGGACTTGCCTGCACCGTTCTCACCGACAATGGCATGCACCTCCCCCCATTCGAGACAGAAGGACGCATCGCGGAGCGCGGCTTTGCCGTCAAACGACTTGCCTATGCCGCGCATCAACAGAGCCGCCGGCGTGCCCAGCGGTCGTCGCATGTCGCCCGCTTGCTGAAGCGCCGTCGTCATTACTTCGCCGGCATGGTGCCGATGACACCGTCGACGAAATAGTCCATCGACCAGAGCGCCGCATCGTCGACCTTCCCGCCGACATCGACAACGATGGTGCCGTCTTGCTTTTTCAGAGGGCCCTGGAATGGATCAAGCTTGCCGGCGATGATCTCCTGCTTTGCTGCTTCAACCTTTGCCTTGGTCTCCTCGGAAACCGAGGGGCCAAAAGGAGCAAGATCGACCACGCCGGTTTCAAGGCCTTCGAAAGCGCCGTATTCCTCGGGTTTCCAGTTGCCGTCGATGATCTCCTTGATCGTCGGCACAAGATATTTCTCCCAGCGGAAGATGACGGAGGTCTGGATCGTCCGCGGCGCGGCATGCGACATGTCGAGCTGAAAGCCTATCGAAGGAACGCCTGCCTTTTCGGCGGCGTCGAGCGCCGAGGTCGCGCTCAGATTCGTGGCGAGCACGTCGGCCTTCTGGTCGAG
>NZ_RZPL01001214.1:0-740 GCF_004022805.1 Mesorhizobium sp. M7A.F.Ca.CA.002.04.1.1
CCTTATCCCGTGGCTGTGCCGCGCAGCAGCACGTTGAGCCCTATCGCCATCACCTTGGCCGATTCCACCATGTCCGATATGCCGACCCATTCGTCCGGCCGGTGGGCGAGGTCGAGAATGCCAGGCCCATAAGCGATGCAATCATAGATATGGCCGATGCGAGCTATGTGCTTCTGGTCATAGGTGCCGGGCGAAATGACATAATCGGGTTCGCGGTCGAAGATCGCCATGATGCCTTGCGCAACCGCCTTGACCACCGGCGCGTCGCGCTCGGTCATCAGCGGCAGCACTTCCATCAGGTCGCGGATTTCATAGTCGAATTTTGTCCGCTCGCGTTTCAACCGGTCGAGAATGCCGGTCACTTCACCTTTGACGGTGTCGAGATCTTCCTCGAGCAGGAAACGGCGGTCGATGGTCATCCGGCAGGAGTCGGGCACGTTGGGCGACGGCAGGCCGGGCCGGAAATCCTCGGTCTGGCCGCCATGGATCGAATTGATGTTCATGGTCGAGCGTTTTGCTCCTTCGGGCACGACCGGCATGCGCGTCATCTTGCGGTCGAGCGCGGGAAACAGTTCGTCCTCGAAAGCCCGCAGCACGGCGCCCATGTGGCGCACCGCATTGTCGCCGAGAAACGGCATCGAGCCGTGCGCGATCTCCCCCTTGGTCTCGATCTCCGCCCACCAGACGCCACGATGGCCGAGGCAGATGCGGTCCTTGTTCAGCGGCTCGGGAATGATGAC
>NZ_RZPL01001215.1:0-727 GCF_004022805.1 Mesorhizobium sp. M7A.F.Ca.CA.002.04.1.1
CGCCCGTCTGTCCAATGCTCCCGAGCCTGGCGAAATCGACCAGCCGCCGAGGTGGCCGGCGAAGACTTTCGCGTCCCGGTCGTCTGTCCAGGGCGCGAAAACCGAGCTGTGAGTCGCGCCGGAGTCCATCAGATTCGATTTTGTCAAATCGCGTTTGATGTCAGATTCAACTGCGGGTAGATTAAACCCGAATCAGCCGGTCCTGGGGGGCGCGGCGACCACCCAAAGTCTTTTGTTCCGGAGCTTTTCCGGCACCAGACGCGGACGGCTTCGCGTTCCCTGAATGGATTCGGGATTTGGTTCGGTGCAGCCCTGCGCCACGCGTGTGTCTTCGTCAAAGTAATGTGTATTCGGGTTCGGCGGCTGACTTCCAGCATCCGGACAGCAGAAACGATTCCGGCCAAAAGCAACGAGAATGAGCAGTCCCGCCGCGCTACTTCAATCCGACACATTGGGCTCGCGCCTGACGTCGCGCGGCGATCTCACCAGCTTTTTCATGCAACTGACCGCCGAGATCGGCGCCGACAGCTACATGCTGGTCGCCATCGTCCACGATCAGGACCGCAACGATGCGCGCATCGTCTCCTCCAACTGGATTTTCGACGCCATCGAGTTGATCGGCAAGCGGCTGATCGCCGGGCTTGCGCAAGGCGCGCTCACCGTCGCGCCCGGCATTCGTCCGCAGCCGCTGGTAGCATCGCACGCGCCCGAAGCTGACGGGTTGATC
>NZ_RZPL01001216.1:0-726 GCF_004022805.1 Mesorhizobium sp. M7A.F.Ca.CA.002.04.1.1
GCTTTCCAGAACGGTTATCTCGCCGCGCGCGATCTTTCGGCCGTTGACCACGACGTCGACAGGTTCGCCGATGCGGCGATTGAGCGCCACGGTCGACCCTTTTTGCAGCGCCATCAGATCGGAGACCGGCATCTCGGTGCTGCCGAGGATGATCTGGACATCGACGGGGATGTTCATGATCACGCTCGAATTGGCCGATGAGGCCGCCCTGAACGCCGCATCGGGACGTTGCTCCTCTTCATGCAGGACCCCGCGCAACTCTTCGATGGCACGGTCGAGTTGCTCGTCCGGCTGGTCGAGGTCGGCTTCCGCCTTGGTTTTGGCCATGATCGTCTCCAAATGCTCAGGCGCGTCCGGCGGCAGCCGGCATCAGCCCGTCGATAAAGTCCTGCCCGGCATCGTAAGGTTGCCTGATCCGGACGGTGTAATTCTGTCCCAGTTTGCCGAACTCGCATACGAACAGCGTCTTGCCCCGTGCGCTGAGACGCGCCTGGGACTGGGCCGTTTCCTCGAATTCGATGACGTCGCCGATTTCGAAACCGGCGAGGTCGCCGAGCGTCAGCCGCGCCAGCGGCATCGTGGCCTCGAGCGCCACGGTGGAGCGCATCACCTCTTCCGAAAAGCGGGCGCGCCAGCTGGGGCCGTGATCGTCGTCGCTGACAGGCACGGCTCCGTCGCGGCTGGCCAGCACGACGCGCTGCGGCATCGTCACCGTCACGGTGCCAC
>NZ_RZPL01001217.1:0-724 GCF_004022805.1 Mesorhizobium sp. M7A.F.Ca.CA.002.04.1.1
CGACAGCCTGATCGTCTATGACATCCGCCTGCCGCGCGTCATCCTCGGCATGCTGGTCGGCGCGGCGCTCGCCGTCTCCGGCGCGGTCATGCAGGGGCTGTTCCGCAATCCGCTGGCGGACCCCGGCCTGATCGGCGTCTCGGCCGGCTCCAGCCTCGGCGCGGTTGCCGTCATCGTGCTCGGCGCGACGATATTGGCTCCGGTGACAGTCTTGCTCGGCACGCTTGCCCTGCCGCTGGCGGCCTTCTGTGGCGGGCTCGCCACCACGCTGATGCTCTATCAGGTCGCGACGCGGCGGGGGCAAACCTCGGTTGCCACAATGCTGCTCGCGGGCATCGCGCTGGCGGCGCTCGCCATGGCGCTGACCGGCATCCTTATCTTCATGGCCGACGATCGCCAGTTGCGCGACCTGACCTTCTGGCAACTCGGATCGCTCGGTGGTGCGACCTGGGCGAAGATCGCGTCGGTAGGGCCGATCATCGTCCTGGCGCTGGCGGCGATGCCGTTCCTGGCACGCGGCCTCAACGCGCTGGCGCTTGGCGAGGCGACCGCCGGCCATCTCGGCATTCCGGTGCAGCGGCTGAAATACACGGCCATCGTCGGCGTCTCCGCCGCGGTCGGCGCATCCGTCGCCGTCAGCGGCGGCATCGGCTTCGTCGGCATCGTGGTGCCGCATCTGCTGCGCCTGCTGATTGGTCCGGACAATCGCTATCTGCTGCCGGCG
>NZ_RZPL01001218.1:0-721 GCF_004022805.1 Mesorhizobium sp. M7A.F.Ca.CA.002.04.1.1
CGAGATCGGTCGGCGCGATGTCGAGGCTGCCGATTGCCACCTCGGCCTCGTTGTCGTCGACCCAGGCGACGCGGCCGCCGCATGTCGGGCAAAAGCTGCGCGTGCCATAGGAGCTGACGAGGCCGGTGGTCTCGAAGGCCTCGCGCGGCCAGATGGCAAAGGCCGAATAGACCGAACCGCCGGCCTTGCGGCAATCCTTGCAATGGCACAGGCCGACGCGCAGCGGCGCGCCGTGAACCTCGAACTGCACGCCGCCGCACAGGCAGCTGCCGGTCCTGCGTATGGTGTCGGACATGACAACCTCCCTCAATGCGTGGCGCTGCGGGCCGGGTGGGACAGATGCTCGTCTGCCGTTTCGTTGGCCAGGATGAGAAACCGGGAAAAAGACATCCTGTTCACCGTACCACCAGGCCCGGTTGACGCGGCCCGCAGCGTCTTCAACGCCGCCCAGGCGAAATGGTTTCGGCTAGCCGCGGGCCGCCATATGGGCGTCGAGCTTCTTGCGCGAGGGTCCGTAGCGCTTGATGATGGTCTGTGCCTCGCTTGGCGGAATGCCGTATTTGCGGGCAAAGGCGGCAACCTCGTAGGGCTCTTCGCCCGAGACCTGCTTGCGGTCCTGTTTCGTCTTCGACTTGTCGTCAGCCATCTCAGGCCTCGCTTTCTGTTGTCGGGGAAACGCGCAACCTTCGGCGCCCGCGATCAACACGACATAACACAGATC
>NZ_RZPL01001219.1:0-719 GCF_004022805.1 Mesorhizobium sp. M7A.F.Ca.CA.002.04.1.1
GCTTTTGGTGTTCGGCCGCGGCAAGATTCCCGAGCTGATGGGCGACATGGCCAAGGGCATCAAGAGCTTCAAGAAGGGCATGGCCGACGACGACGTTGCCGAAGACAAGCGCACCGTCGAACATCGTGCCGACGAGACCGTTGCGGCCGCGAAGGAAAAGGCCAGCAAGAGCTGAGCCCAAAGGTTCTAGTCGGAACAGAGTGTCATGTTTGAAGTCGGCTGGACCGAAATGCTGGTCATCGCGATCGTCATGATCGTGGTCGTCGGGCCCAAGGATTTGCCCAATATGCTGCGCACCTTCGGCCGCACGACGGCGAAGCTGCGCGCCATGGCATCCGATTTCCAGAAACAGTTCAACGAGGCGCTGAAGGAAGCCGAGCTCGACGACGTCAAGAAGTCCGTCGACGAGCTCAGGGGCATGAGCCCGATGGCCGAGATCAGGAAGCAGCTCAATCCGTTCGAACAGGCCGCGGCCGACGTTCGCTCCGGCGTCGACGCGGCGATGAAGCCGAAGCCGGCAGCCGATCCGGCAACGCCAGCCGCTTCGACCCCGCAGGCGGCCGAGCCGCTGAAGAACGGTGCAACGACCATGCCCGGCGTCAACGGACCGGAAGCAGCGCCGGCAGCGCCGATTTTCCCGGCGATGACCGACGAATCGGTGGTGACGTCATCAGTGCCGACGACACCCGTCGTGGCGCCGAAGGCGTCCACGGCGAAGA
>NZ_RZPL01000121.1:0-10305 GCF_004022805.1 Mesorhizobium sp. M7A.F.Ca.CA.002.04.1.1
CCATAGGTTTCGTGCCAGGCCCGCACCAGATGGTCCGAGGCCGCTTTCGAGGCGGAGTAGGGCGAGGATGGCGCGTAGGGCGTTTCCTCGACGAACATGCCGCCATCGAACGGAAGATCGCCAAACACCTCATCGGTCGAGACATGATGGAAGCGGAAATGGCTCTTCCTGTCCTCGGGCAGGCCGCGCCAGTACTCCAGCGCGGCATTGAGCATCTTGTAGGTGCCGACGATGTTGGTCTCGATAAAAGTGCCCGGCCCATCGATCGAGCGGTCGACATGGCTCTCGGCGGCAAGGTTCATGACGATGTCGATATCGTCGCGCCGGAGGATGTCGAGCACGGCCCTTTCGTCGCAGATATCGGCCTGCGCGAAGCGATAATTGTGTGCGTTCTCGATCGGCCGCAGCGAGGCCAGGTTTCCCGCATAGGTCAGCTTGTCGAGATTGGTCACCCGATAGGCCGGGTTGGCGCATAGATGCCGGCATACCGCCGAACCGATAAAGCCAGCACCGCCCGTCACCAGAAAATTCATGCCGCTGTCCTCAAATAACCCATCAGGCGAACACCTCGGCGGCAGCCAGCAGCGGCGCCTTCAGGTCCTTGTCCGAGAGCTGGAACCCGCCGGTCAATGACGGCCATTCGATGCCGATGGCGGGATCGTCGAAACGGATCGACCGGTCATGCGCCTGCGAATAGGTATCGGTCACCTTATACAGGACCTCGGTGTCGGGCACGAGCGTCACGAAGCCGTGCGCGAAGCCTTTCGGCACCAGAATCTGGTTGCCCTTTTCGGCCGACACTTCGAGAGCGACCCATTTTCCGAAAGTTTTGGAGCTGCGGCGAATGTCGACCGCAACGTCGAGAATGCTGCCCCGGATGACGCGCAGCAGCTTGTCCTGGGCGCGCGGCGCAAGCTGATAATGAAGCCCTCGCAAGACGCCCGCCGCGGCGGAATAAGAATGATTGTCCTGCACGAAAGCCAAGTCTATGCCGGCCTGCGAAAAGCGCTCGGCATTGTAGGTTTCGACGAAGAAGCCGCGCGCGTCGCCATGTCGCTTCGGAACGATTTCCAGAACGCCATCGATGCCAAGGGGCCTGACTTCCAGCACCTAGGCCTCCGACAGGTCGACGACACGCCGGCGCAGATAGGCGGCATATTCGTTCTTGCCCAGGTGATCGGCGCGACGCAGAACCTGGTCCACAGTCAGCCAACCCTGTTCAAAGGCTATCTCTTCGGGACAGGCGACCTTGATGCCCTGGCGGTGCTCGATGGTGCGCACGAAGGACGAGGCCTCATGCAGGCTGTCATGGGTGCCGGTGTCGAGCCAGGCATAGCCGCGCCCCAACCGATGCACATGCAACTGGCCGCGCTCAAGGTAGACGTTGTTGACCGCCGTGATCTCGAGCTCACCGCGCGCCGAGGGACGGATGGCAGGGGCGATGTCGACGACATCGTTGTCATAGAAGTAGAGACCGGTGACCGCCCAGTTGGATTTCGGCACCTGCGGCTTTTCCTCGATCGTCAGCGCCGTTCCCGTGGCCTTGTCGAAGGAAACCACGCCATAACGCTGGGGATCCTCGACATGATAGGCGAACACCGAAGCGCCCTTTTCGCGCGAGGCAGCGTCGCGGCAAAGCTGCGACAGCCCATCGCCGAAATAGATGTTGTCGCCGAGGATCATCGACACGTTGTCCTTGCCGATAAAATTGCGGCCGATGATGAAGGCTTCCGCCAGCCCGTTGGGCTGCGGCTGCTCGGCATAGGACAGGTCGAGCCCGAACTCCGATCCATCGCCAAGCAGATCGCGAAAAACCGGCAGGTCACGCGGCGTCGAAATGATCAGAATCTCTCGGATACCCGCGAGCATCAGAACGCTCAGCGGATAATAGATCATCGGCTTGTCGTATATCGGCAGAATTTGCTTAGAGACTGCTAATGTTAGTGGATAAAGACGCGTTCCACTGCCTCCAGCAAGGATAATTCCTTTCAAGAAGCTCTCCTTGACATGCCTGAACCCCCCGGCCCTAGCCGCCCGTGCTTAGGTTCCATGCACTGGCTTGTCAATCTCGGCGTTCGTCAAATGACTGGGTCACGATCCGGCGCCAATCCATGGCCAATTCAGGCGACGCATTGCTATCGTCTTGCCAGGGCCGGCCTGACGGGAACAAGCAGATTGTCATCATGGGCGGCGGTCGACTCGCCTCTCTGGCTCAGCCGCTCAGCAAGTCCCTTGTGAAAGATAACGCCATTCATATAGGCGAAGGTCATCGCCAGTGCCGCCGTTCGCAAGGGATAATCGACCAGAGAATGAACGAGCAGAAACGATACTGAGAGAAACGCCATTTTCTGCAGCGGATCTCGCCGTGCCGTAACGGAAAACGCAAAAAGCAATATCGCGTAAGCTGCGACCAGAAAGACAACAGGAGCGCCACCTTCAAGTGCCAATTCCAGATAATCATTGTGGGCGTGATTGACGTAGGGCTTGAAGATCATCTCTCCCTTTTCGTAAATCTGATAGACCTTCGGAAAACTCCCAAAGCCGACGCCCGTCGCCCAGTTCTCTTCAATTCCCGCGATCGTCGTGCGGGCAAATTCGGCCCGTCCAAAGGCCGGGTCAACCACTTCCGCATCGATCTTCGTCCACGCCCCCGATCGTGTAGAGTGAAAGCCCGATGAAGACAGCGGGTATTCCATACCCGCCCAGCCTCGAGCGCGCGGACAGAAAGACGACTGATACCATGGTGATCGCCAGCCCTATCAGAATACCGGCGCGCGAACCGGCGGCCAGAAGCAACAGCAGCAGCGTTATCAAGCCGAGCGACCCGGACAGAAGGTGCCCGCGAAACAGGCCGTAGTAGACAACGAAGGGGATGGAGACGAAGAGCAAAGCTGAAAAATGGTTCTGGTTGGCAAACAGTCCCGCATTGATCGTGAACGGCAACAAACCCTGTATGGCAACCGTATCGGAGAGTGAATACTGGATCGCCGCAGCCAATCCGTTACAGATGACACCCATGAAAAAGAAGGGCAGAAGGCCGTAGACCTGATCTGGGCGCAAGCGGGTGACGCTCAGAAAGAATGCAGCCATCGCCACGAAATACAACAGACACTCGATCGTACGTCCCACGCCGACACTGACGAAACGCAGCCCGGTTTCACCGCTCAGCCACGGATTTGCAAGTAGAACCTCAGGCCGCAATCCGCTCAACAGGGCGGCAGGCAGCGGCACGATTTGAAAACAGAACACGGCCCCTTTGAATTCGTCGATCTCCGAGACCAAAGCAAGGGTTTCAGGGGTGATTTGCAGGAAACCGATCTTCATGGCCATACCTAAAAAAATACCCAAAAATACCCAATAGCTCAAGAATCGACCTTACCCAATAAAGCACTCCCGGCGCCTTGTATGGGAAACGCCCAGTCACAAGGCAAACGGATTAGAGAGTGGATTCGACAACAAAATTCAAAAGGTGCATGATGGGTTTGGTGTCGGGGGATACCTTCATGAATTGGCGTTGGTTTTCGACCGCAACAGTTGTTGCGTTCATCTCAGGCTGCACTGCCGACTATTTGAATAATTATGACTCGGTGACGCTCGCTGCCGGCGATGCGAACCGCTCAAATATGCTTTTGCAAACTGTCGATCCGTTCAATCCGAATAGCCAAAACACGCGTATTGAAGGCGACGGAGCGCGCGCGGTGGCAGTCTTCAACGGATACCGAGGTGCGACCCGAGCCCGTAGCGCTGATTTGGACTGTGCAGGCGGCAGCGGAAACAATGCAGTGGTTGCCCCTGGGGTGCAGATCACAGGCTCTGATCCTAACGGGCTCGATGGTGATCGCGACGGCATTGGGTGCGAGGGAAAATAGGTTGTCTCGAACAAGGAAAGGAGGGCTAGGCTGGCTCGCAGTCATTGCGTTGGCCGCGTATTATTATCCCGTTCCGTACCAGAGACCGGGCATTACCTCGCCAAATCCAAAGGCCACCGTTGAGATCAGACCGGAGGCCAGCAATCTCACCCAGAGCGTTACACGGCAGGTCGAGGAACCGGCCGCACCCAGTCAGCAAACCAACGGGGAAGTGCTTCAAGGCCGCGCATCGGCAGTTGATGGCGATACAATTGAGATCAATGGGACGCGCGTTCGGTTCAACGGCATCGACGCACCCGAGTATGATCAACAGTGCGAGGATGCGAAGCACTTTCGGTATTCATGTGGATGGCAGGCCAAAACTTCCCTCGAAAAATTCATGGCTAAATCGAAGCCCTTACGATGCGAGTTTGTCACTTGGGATCAATACGGACGCTTCGTTGGCAATTGCTACCGGGCGGACGGAGCCGACGTGGCGGCCTGGCTCGTCAAGAATGGGCTGGCCCTCGACTGGCCCAAATACAGCCATGGCGGCTATGCATCCCAACAAGCGGTCGCCAAGGCTGCCAAGCTCGGCCTGTGGAAAGGCTTCTTCGAAGACCCATGGACGTGGCGCGCCGAGCACGCCGAAGATACGCAGCCCGCGGCCAATCAGCCTCTCGGTATCATAGGCCGTCAGGCTCAGTCACAAGGCTATTCGTGCGAGCCTCGCCGTAAATGCTCTCAGATAAGCTCTTGCGCTGAAGCCCAATGGTATCTCAGCAACTGCTCATGGGGCGGCAGGCTGGATCGCGATAGTGACGGGATTGCGTGCGAAACGCTTTGCTAAATACCGAGAACGACGGAGGACTGGTCAGTGGCCCAACAGTCGAGAAATTCCGGTTTGGAGCCCCTCTTTCTCTCTTTTGGTCGGTACGGGTACACTGGTTTGATCCTACGGTGATCTATTACCGGGGCTAGTCGCAACAGGATATCCCCGTTGGGGCTTGCTGATCGGTTCGCTGCTAGGCACATTCACCGCATGTGCAATCTCTACAACATCACCACGTCACAAGAGGCGGTCCGCCAGTGGACCCGGACTTTGCGGGACATCCTAGGCAACCTTGAACCGTCCGTTGACATCTATCCCAACCAGCCCGGCCCAGTGGTGCGTAACGCCCCTGAAGGCCGTGAGCTAGCCAATCTCCTGTGGGGAATGCCGACGCCGGCCGAGCGCGTCAAGGGCAAGGCTGACTACGGCACTACCAACATTCGCAACCCGCAGTACAGCCATTGGCAACAGTATGTCGGCGTCGAGAACCGTTGCGTGGTGCCGGTAACAAGCTTCGCAGAGCCCAGCCCAACTCCCGGCGATAAAGACCGCGAGACAGGCATTCAGCGGAACTATTGGTTCGCGCTCAATGAGGACCGCCCGTTATTCTTCTTCGCTGGCCTCTGGACGCCATGGCATGGGGTCCGCAAGGTAAAGGACGGCCCCGGCGATTTCGAGCTTTACGGTTTCATGACGACCGCGCCCAATGCCCTCATCAAGCCGATCCATGAAAAAGCTATGCCGGTGATCCTGAGGACGCAAGAGGAAACAGAGACTTGGCTGACAGCGCCATGGTCGGAAGCGAAGCGGCTACAACGCACAGCGCCGGATGATGCTCTTGTGATTGTCGAGAAGCCTGCCACACAGATCAAGTTTCCCGAGCAGGCACCAGTACCGCCAAGCCAAGGCTCGTTGTTCTAGATGGCTGGCCTTCGGATACTCTCGGACGTTGCACCGGGCCTTGCGATTGCCATCTTTCTTACAATCTTGGTCGTGATGTTTTTTCGTCGTAAGCGGCGCTAAGCAAATCGGCGGCACGTGATTGAAATGTTGGGCTGTTAGCGCCAGTTATTCATCCCTCCAGATCACGCGTCGTACCATGCGGATTTCAACAAGTCGCCTCACGCGTATCTTCATGCCCTCCGATGCGCTTGGCAGCAGAATGTCCACATCAAGCTCGCGGCGTTTGCAGCGCTCGCAGCGCATGTGCCGGTCAACGTCCCAAAACGGAATGTCCCCCACCAATTTGGCGAGGTCCCCGGGGAGATAGTGGCGTGTAATGTTGCAGTTGATGCACCGGACACGGATTAGCTGACCAACCTCATGCGCTCGGCACAGGGTCTGGACAAGGCGGCGCGGTCGTCTGCTCTGTTCCGGCATAGCCAAAAATAGGAATGAGTTCCTCGCCGAGTCAATTCACTCTTGACATTTATGTTCCCTTTTTGTTCACTACGCCCATGCAGCGTATGGAGTAATGCCATGGATCGAATTGTGACACTGAACAGCCGCCAGGAGGCTGCCCTCCAGGCCCACGCCGAGGATTTCATTGCAGTCCACAAGGGTGATGTGATGAAAGCGCTCAAGGAAATGATCGTGCTCAACGGGCACCTTCAGGAACGACTTGACGCACTCACCCCGCAGCGCCGCGCGACGCGTTAGGAGTAGGCACCATGGGCACAATGCACTTCGACACCGAAGCCAAATCCGAACTGCACTCTGAAGCGGTGAAGCTGATCGCCCGCTACGACAGCCCTCTTGAGACCGTGAAGGCGCTCATGGCCTACAACTGTGAGCTTGAGACCCAGATACTCGCCATCGCCCATCGGCATCCGGGGATAGTTTCAATCGGGTACGATCCTACTCCGCCTGTGCTGGAGTGACCTTCAATGAGCCGCCTGATCTTTGCAGGAGAGCTTGAGAGCGCCGCCGACCAGATAGCGGACATATCCCGCGCCGACCTTCAAATTGTACTTCGTAGGGCCGCCCTGATGCTTAGAAACGTCGCCGGTGTCGATCTGGGCACGAGAACAGACGAATTACTTTTTGGAATCGCAGCGGAGATGGAAGTTTCCAAGTCCGATTTGATCAAAACGATCGTCAGCGACTGGCTAATTGCCAATGCTTATCTGCCTGTTCCGCTAGAGCTTGACGAAGGCAACGAGACACCATTTAAAATCTGAGCATGAAACCCGGCGTCTTCCGCTATGCCCGCGCAAAATACGCCTTGTACCACTCGACGAACCGCCCGACGCCCTCGGTCACTGTCGTCGTCGGGCGGTAGCCGACCGCCTGCTCCAGCGCCGAGGTGTCGGCGAAGGTATCGGGCACATCGCCGGGCTGCAGCGGCAAGAGTTCGACGATGGCTTTGCGGCCGAGCGCGTTTTCCAGCGCCTCGACATAGGCGGTCAACTTAACCGGGTTGTTGTTGCCGATGTTGAAGATGCGCCAGGGGGCGCTGCTTGTGGCCGGATCCGGACGGCTGGAGTCCCAGGCGGCATTGCCCGTGGCCGGGCTGTCGCTGGCACGGATCACGCCTTCGGCGATGTCGTCGACATAGGTGAAGTCGCGCGTGTGGTTGCCGTTGTTGAACAGTTTGATCGGCTCGCCAGCAAGGATGTTTTTGGTGAACAGGAACAGCGCCATGTCCGGGCGCCCCCAGGGGCCATAGACGGTGAAGAAGCGAAGCCCGGTCGTCGGCAGCCCGAACAGATGGCTGTAGCTGTGCGCCATCAGCTCGTTGGCGCGCTTGGTCGCGGCGTAGAACTGCAGCGGGTGGTCGGCCGGACGATGCTCGGAAAACGGCATGTCGGTGTTGGCGCCGTAGACACTCGAGGTGCTGGCATAGGTCAGGTGCGCGACGGCGCTGTTGCGGCAGGCCTCCAGCATGTTGGTGTAGGCGATGATGTTGCTTTCGACATAGGCGTGCGGGTTTTCCAGGCTGTAGCGAACCCCTGCCTGGGCGGCGAGATGGATCACCCGGTCGAATGCGTGGTCGGCAAAGCAGGCGTCGACCACGCTCTTGTCGGCGAGATTGCCGCGGATGAAATGGTAGCCGGCATTGGTCTTGCGGCTCGCCTCGTCCAGGAGCCGCAGTCTCGCCTCCTTGATTTCCGGATCGTAGTAGTCGTTGACGTTGTCGATGCCGACGACCTCGTCACCGCGCTCCAGCAGCCGCTTGGCTACGTGATACCCTATGAAGCCGGCCGCGCCGGTGACCAGAACCTTCATCAGAAGCGCCCATCCGTGACATGCCTGGGAAACAGACCCTTGATGTCGTAAATGACGCCGGGGGTCTTGCAAAGAGCCTGCAGGCCGTCGACGCCCAGAGCGCGGAACTGCCTGTGGCCGACGGCCACGATAACGACGTCAATGTCCTTCATTCCTCAGGTCCGGACATTTTCCTCAAAGGCCACCCCCATCACCAGAATCCGACTGCCAACGACCAAGAGCTACGACAGCGCGGCTGCTCCAGCAAGCATCTATTTCTCGGATCAACAGTGCGGGAACTTTTGATCAACAGCATTGCTTTATGCGATTGAAAAGATACCGTCTGCAACGCACCAACGCCGAACGATAGGGCCAATAATGCGATGTAATTTCCAGCACCGCTTCGGCGATCAACCCCTTGGCAAGTCGCCTGGGAGCCGAGACAGATCGATCTAGAGAGCGGAGATATTGCGTTCCGAAGCAGCTGTATGTTGGTGTCGTCGGGACGGCAACCTAATCAGATGCGTATGGCCGGCGGAGGGTACCGATCATCGGCCATAAGATCGGCCAAACATCCGGGCAAATTCGAAATATATCTTTATAATTACGTATTTAGCAGAAGCCAAGATCGGCCAGACATGGAAGAAAGCGTTTCAACTACATTCACCCGTTCCCCGACGGCAATGGCCGCGTCAGCCGTTTGATGAGCCACGCCATGGCCCATGAGGCTGGGATCGCCGCGCACGGGCTGTGGTCGATCTCACGCGGTCTAGCGCGCGGCGTGAAAAGCCGCACGGACTACAAGCGCATGATGGATCATGCCGATATGCCCCGCCAGGGTGATCTCGACGGACGGGGCAACCTCTCCGAGCGCGCACTCGGCGACTTTACGCTATGGTTCATGCAGGTGTGCATCGATCAGGTGAACTTTATGACCGGCTTGTTCGATCTCGACACGCTCGCGAAGCGGCTGCGTCGCTACGTCGAGCGCAGTGGCCTCAAACCCGAAGCCGCCCGCCTCCTGGAGGAAGCGCTAATGCGCGGCGAATTTGAACGCGGCGAAGCGTCTCGCATTAGCGGACTACCCGAACGCACGGCGCGTCGCGTGTTCAATGAGGTGATCGCGCTCGGTCTGTTGGCGTCGGAAACACCCAAAGGTCCGGTGTCGATACGCTTTCCGGCCAACGCATTGGATTCACTGTTTCCGAAGCTGTTTCCAGAAACCTAAGTGTGATTACTTGGCAGACGCCACGCTGAAATCCGCCAATCACCCCACGCCAGCCAAGGCTTGATTGCTCAAGCCGCTGGTCTGCTCGGGCTTCAGCCGCGCTTGAGCAGCGTCCAGACGGCCGGCACCAGGCTTGCCGCGAGAGCCACCTTGATCAGGTCGCCGACGATGAACGGCACGACGCCGAACTGCCACGACTTTTCCGGACCGATGAGCAGCGCCAGCCAGGCAAAGCCCATCGCCATCATGACGACTTCGCCAACCAGCATGGCGTTGAAAAGCTTGATCGGATGGCGGTCCCAGCCGCGATCCGCCGCCCAGCCGACAATGGCCGCCATGACCACGAAGCCGGCGAGATAGCCGCCGGTCGAGCCGAGCATGTAGGCAATGCCGAGACCCTTTTCAGGCGTGCTCTGGAAGACGGGGAAGCCCATGGCGCCCTCGGCCATGTAGAGCAGCAGGGTGGCGACGCCGAGACGCATGCCGAAAGCGGCGGCAATCAGCAGCACGGCCAGCGTCTGCATCGAAATGTCGACCGGCCCGAGCATCACCTTGGTCTTGGCCGACAGTGTCAGCACAAGCGTTCCGGCGATGGCCAGGAAAAGCTGCGTTGCCAGCCGCGCCGCGCCGCTTTGCGGCAGAGCCAGAGAAACAAGCGGACGCATCGTAGTTGCAATTGCCATGGTATTTCCCCAATCCGATTGCCGCTACCAGATGTTCGCGGCCTCACATCCTCCTATATTGGCTTGCGTGTTATGCGGCAATCGGTTTTGCCGTTTCCCCAAACAAGGCACCGATGCATGGCACTGAAGTTCGAGACCGGCTTCGACCCCCTCTATGGCCAGGGGGTGAGCGTCGCGCCCGATGTCCAGCGCATCACGGCCCGCAATCCAAGCCCTTTCACCTTTCACGGCACCAACAGCTACATAATTGGCCGCGATACGCTGGCGGTGATCGATCCGGGGCCGCATGACGAGGCGCATCTGCGGACCCTGCTCGAAGTGATCGCAGGCCGGCCAGTCAGCCATATCTTCGTCAGCCATACGCATCGCGACCACTCCCCGCTGGCGGCCCGGCTGAAAGAGCGCACCGGCGCCATCGTGCTGGCCGAGGGGCCGCACCGGCCGGCAAGAGCCCTGCACATCGGCGAGACCAATGCGCTCGACGCCAGTGCAGACATGGCTTTCGTT
>NZ_RZPL01001220.1:0-715 GCF_004022805.1 Mesorhizobium sp. M7A.F.Ca.CA.002.04.1.1
AGGCGATGCTGGCGAGACTTCGGTCGGTATCGGCGCGGCGATCGCCCTCGGTGCCGGCGGCGCCGGCAATGGCGGCACGGTTTCGGTGACCAACCGCAATCTGATCGTCACGGACGGCGCCGATTCCTATGGCATCAGCGCCAATTCGATCGGTGGCGGCGGCGGTGTCGGCGGCTCGTCCAGCTCTGGCGTGCTTGGCACTTACGCAATCGGCGGCTCGCTTGGCGGTGCGGGTGGCAAGGGCGGCAATGGCAACCAGGTCGATGTCGTCAATATGGCCGGCGCAACGATATGGACCAAGCAGGAGCGCTCGATAGGCATCTTCGCGCAGTCGGTCGGTGGCGGCGGCGGCGCAGGTGGTGCCGGCGAAAGCAAGGGCAAGAGCGATGGCGGTGAAGTCGCGGTAAACCTGTCGCTTGGCGGCTCGGGTGAGGTCGGCGGCAACGGCGGCAAGGTCAATGTCGAAAACAGCGGCATAATCCAGACCGACAAGGCCAATTCCCACGGCATCCTGGCGCAGTCGATCGGCGGCTCCGGTGGCGTCGGCGGCGCGTCCGGCACGTCATCCACCGACTCGAAGATCGCCATCACGCTGAGCCTCGGCGGCGCCGGCGGCGCTGGCGGTACCAGCGACAAGGTTCACGTCCAGAACTTCCAGAGCGGTTCGATCCTGACGCAGGACGACAACTCGCACGGCATCTTCGCACAGTCGGTG
>NZ_RZPL01001221.1:0-712 GCF_004022805.1 Mesorhizobium sp. M7A.F.Ca.CA.002.04.1.1
GCTGAAGGAAAAGGCATTGGCCGCCGGCGGCCTCTATGTGCTGGCCACCGAACGCCACGAATCGCGCCGCATCGACAACCAGCTTAGAGGTCGTTCAGGAAGACAAGGCGACCCCGGCCGCTCGAAATTCTTCCTGTCCCTGCAGGACGATCTGATGCGCATCTTCGGCTCCGAGCGCATGGACGGCATGCTGCAGAAGCTCGGCCTCAAGGAAGACGAGGCGATCATCCATCCGTGGATCAACAAGGCGCTGGAAAAGGCGCAGAAGAAGGTCGAGGCGCGCAACTTCGACATCCGCAAGAACCTGTTGAAATATGACGACGTCTCCAACGACCAGCGCAAGGTGGTGTTCGAGCAGCGCATCGAACTGATGGACGGCGAAGGCCTCTCCGAAACGATCGCCGAGATGCGCGAAGGCGTCATCGACGAGATCGTCGCCAAGGCCATTCCCGAAAACGCCTATGCCGAGCAGTGGAACGTTGCCGGGCTGAAGGCCGAGATCGCCGAGTTCCTGAACCTCGACCTGCCGGTCGAGGACTGGGCCAAGGAAGAGGGCATCGCCGAGGACGACATCCGCGAGCGCATCGCGCAGGCCGCCGAAGCCGCCGCCAAGGAGCGCGCCGAGCGTTTTGGCCCCGAGGTGATGAACTATGTCGAGCGCTCGGTGGTGCTGCCGACGCTCGACCATCTGTGGAGCGAGCACATCGTCAAT
>NZ_RZPL01001222.1:0-708 GCF_004022805.1 Mesorhizobium sp. M7A.F.Ca.CA.002.04.1.1
GTGCTCAATCTCGAAGGGCTCGACGCCGAGAACCAGATGCGGCGTGCCGCCGCCTTCCTCGGCGGGCTGTTCGAGGTCGCCCGTGACCACTGGTACCCGATGCTGGTGGTGGTGGACGAGGCGCAGCTGTTCGCGCCGGCGGTGGCCGGCGAGGTTTCCGACGAGGCGCGAAAGCTCTCGCTCGGCGCGATGACCAATTTGATGTGCCGTGGCCGAAAGCGCGGGCTGGCCGGCATCATCGCCACCCAGCGGCTGGCAAAGCTCGCCAAGAACGTCGCCGCCGAGGCGTCCAACTTTCTCATGGGCCGCACCTTCCTCGATATCGACATGGCGCGTGCCGCCGACCTTCTGGGCATGGAGCGGCGCCAGGCGGAGGCGTTTCGCGACCTGGAACGCGGGCAGTTCATGGCGCTCGGCCCGGCGCTGTCGCGCCGTCCGCTGGGCCTGCGCATCGGCCCGACGGATACGAGCCCGCGCAACGGAACGCCGCGGCTGATGGCGATGCCGGAAGCAGCACTCGAGGATGCACGCGCGATCATCCTGGCGGCGCCGCCGCCCGAAACGGTGCGCACGCCGCGTCGCCCGGCGTCGCCGGACCTGCTCGACCAGTTGATGGCGGCGAAGTCGGCGGCCTTGGAAATCCGCCCCGAACCGGCGGAGCCGCAAGTCAGCGCCGAGGATCTGGCCGAGCGCCGCGAGCGCGTGGAC
>NZ_RZPL01001223.1:0-704 GCF_004022805.1 Mesorhizobium sp. M7A.F.Ca.CA.002.04.1.1
TCACCGAACCGGTCGGATTGACGGCGGCCAGCGCGCCGATGGTGACGCCATTGTCGAGCAGCGTCGAGGCGGAGCCGAGGCCGCCTTTCAGCCCCGAAGTGAGCGCGCCGGTGCCGGCGCCGATGGTGCCGAGTTGGAAATCGGCGGTGGCGGTTTGCGCGGCTTCATAGCCAAGCTCGCGGTAGGGCGGATAACGGCCCCAATCCTTGTCGCCGCCATTGCGCAGGTCGAACAGGATCGCCGACGGCACGATCGGAACGCGAAAACCGCCGACCTCGAGGCCGATGCCGCGTTCACGCAACGCCGCCTGCACGCCGGAAGCTGCGTCGAGGCCGAAAGCCGAGCCGCCCGAAAGCACCACGGCGTGCACCACATCGACGGAATTGTGCGGTTCGAGCAGGTCGGTCTCGCGGGTGCCCGGCGCACCGCCCAGGATCTGAACGCCGGCCACTGTGGACGCATCGCAAAGCACGGTCGTTACCCCGGATTTCAGCCTGGCGTCGGACGCATTGCCGACGCGCAGGCCGGCAACGTCGGTGATCAGGTTGCGTGGGCCGGTGCGAAACATCAGTTGCTTTCCAAGGGCGCAAAGCGCGTGCCATCGAAGCGGAAGACGCGGTAGGGGCTCCGGCTGAGATCGCCTTTCGCATCAAACCGGATCGGCCCGATCGCCGTGGTGAAATCCTGTCCGGTCAGAGCTTCGG
>NZ_RZPL01001224.1:0-703 GCF_004022805.1 Mesorhizobium sp. M7A.F.Ca.CA.002.04.1.1
TGGTAGAAGAAGCCGAGATCGCCGATCTGCATCGCCTTCATGTTGTTGCGCGCCGCGTAGTTGCGCACGCCGTCCCATTGCGTGCCGGCCTTGCCCTTGGCCTTCAGCATCTCGAAGGAGAACTTGAATGGCTCGGATTTGAACAGCCAGTAGTTCATGTCTTTCTCCTCCTTGGAGTCGCGCTGGCGACCGGGATTAACTAGCCGCCGGCTTGTTGAACGTCCAGTTCCACGGGCGGATTTCGACGCTTTCGAACAGCCCGGCCTTGGCGTAGGGGTCGGCGGCCGACAGAGCCTGCGCCCCTGCCAGGTCGGGCGCTTCGACGACCACGAGGCTGCCATTGGACCTGCCTTCAGTGTCAAGGAACGGACCGGCGAATGCCAGCTTCTTGTCGCCGTTCAACCCCTCGAGAAAGGCAACATGCTCGGGCCGCGTGTCGAGGCGCACCTGCAGGCTTCCGGGCTTGTCCTTGCAAATCACAGCAAACAGCATTTTTTCTCCTGATCGTTCAAAGTCGTGGGGATCAATCGTTGGTTTCGGTCTTCAGCGGCCGGGTCATCAACGCCGTCACGGCCTGCCGGACGGTGATGGTGCCATCCAGTATGGCGGCGACGGCGGCAATGATCGGCGCGTCGATGTTGCGCTCGGTCGCAATGCGGGCTGCGATCGCCGCCGTCGGCACGCCTTCTGCCAGCGGCAATCC
>NZ_RZPL01001225.1:0-696 GCF_004022805.1 Mesorhizobium sp. M7A.F.Ca.CA.002.04.1.1
GGCGGTCTAGGTCTGTTCGGCGGTGGCGGCGCGGGTACGGATGGCAATGACGGCCGGGCAGCCACGGGGACCAACACCGGCAACATCACCACCAGTGGCCTGGGCGCCATCGGCATGCTGGTCGAGTCGGTGGGCGGCGGCGGCGGCGATGGCGGCGGCGCCATCGGTCTCGTGTCGATCGGTGGCAAGGCAAGCGGTGGCGGCCAGGGCGATACGGCGACCGGCAATATTGGCGGCGTCATCAAGACCGGCGTCGATGGAAACGGCGGCGACGGCGCGCATGGCATTCTGATCCAGTCGGTCGGCGGTGGCGGCGGCAATGGCGGCTACGCCATCGGCGTAGCGCCTGCAATTTCGGTCGCCATCGGCGGTGGCGGCGGCACTGGCGGCAAGGGTGGCGTGGTCAACGTCAATCAGGCCGGCAACGGTGTGACCGTCGAGACGAACGGCCGTTCCGCTAGCGGCATCATCGCACAGTCGGTCGGCGGCGGCGGCGGCAATGGCGGCGGCGCCATTGCCATTGGCGGCCTGGTGGGTGTGTCGGTAGGCGGATCAGGCGATGCGGCGGGTGACGGCGACAAGGTGAATTACAACGTTGCGAACGCCAAGGTCACCACGCTCGGGGACGATTCCATCGGCGTGCTTATGCAGTCGGTGGGCGGCGGCGGCGGCAATGGCGGGTTTTCACTTTTCGGC
>NZ_RZPL01001226.1:0-692 GCF_004022805.1 Mesorhizobium sp. M7A.F.Ca.CA.002.04.1.1
CTACAAAGGCAGTTGCCACTGCGGCAAGGTCGCCTTCGAATTCAAGGCCGAACTGACCAGCGCCATCAGGTGCAATTGCTCGATCTGCTCGCGCAAGGGCGCCCTGTTGTGTGCCATCCCGCACGGGACCTTGCGGGTCCTGGCCTGGGGCGACGATTTGGGCACCTACACATTCGGCAATCATGCCATCGCGCACCGGTTCTGCCGGGCCTGCGGCATCCATCCCTTTGCGGAGGATGTCCGCGAGGGCCGTGAACGCAGCGCCTACATCAACATCAACTGCGTGGCCGATCTCGACCCCTCGACCCTGTCGGTCTTCGATTTCGACGGGCGGTCGGCCTGAGTTCGCTCGTCGCTGCCGTCACAACGGCGTCGACCCGAAAACCGTGATGGTTCTCGGGCCGACGCGCAGGTGTCAGGGAAGCCTGATTGCGGCGAGGCTACTCGGCCTGCTTCGGGCCGCGCAGGAACACCACGCTGGCCGCCAGCAATGTCGCCGCGCCGCAATGGGCGAAGGCACTGGCGACGCCGGTGTGGTCGACCAGCAGGCCGCCGAAGACGGCGCCGAGCGCGATCGCCACCTGGAACGTCGCCACCATCAGTCCGCCGGCGCTTTCTGCCTGGTCGGGTGCTGCCCGCACCAGCCAGCTCTGCAGCCCGACCGGAACGGCGCCGAAAGCAAAGCCCCAGAC
>NZ_RZPL01001227.1:0-691 GCF_004022805.1 Mesorhizobium sp. M7A.F.Ca.CA.002.04.1.1
TCCTAGACACGTGCCTGACGATTTTATTGATGCGTCACTCCTCTCGTTCGCCACCGACAAAGTCACCCATTTGCTTCAGAGAAGCGTGTGCGTTGCGTATCACGCGGACCATTTCGATCTATAGTTACAAAAAGTGTCGAGACGGGACCTTTGGATCCGAAGGTCAGGCACGGCCGGCCTAGATAGACCGCTTGGCTGACGATTAGCTGACGATGGGAGTTCTCACGAACAGGGCAAGAAAATCCGACCGCTTCAAGCTTTCGATATGGTGAGAAGAGGATCCGCACCGGCCTCCCAAAGCCGGCAGACCATCCCATGTTCGTACGGTCGCCGACCTTCTCGAAGCCAATGAGCTCACCGCGCCGGGCCGTGATGTGCAGGCGAGAGAATGGTGATGCAAAGACCGAGTTCCTGCTCGTTGCGTGCGCCCGTGGAGCCAGCAAGAATACGGTCATTGCGGTCATGCAGCACGTGGACCGTGTCTCCTGTTCGACACCACAGCATCGAGGATGCAAACGAGCTGCTGCGGCTGCCATTCGGTCGCGGCATGCGTGGACGGCGGGATTGGCCGAACAGCCGAGATCGTGGTCGACTGTTCGATGCGAGAGCAACATCCTGCAGAGCATACGTTTTTGCGCTGGCCGGTTTTTGTCAAAAGCCGTCAGGTTCTCGAAAGCTCCCGCCCTTAGCT
>NZ_RZPL01001228.1:0-689 GCF_004022805.1 Mesorhizobium sp. M7A.F.Ca.CA.002.04.1.1
GCCTCTGGCCGAGTTGGCGGGCATAGGTCACGCAGGCGTCCACCGTGCTGACACAAAGCGCGTCGCGCCTGTTCGGCAAATTGTTGTCGCCGGCATAGGCAACTTCGGCGACGCGGCCATCGACCATGCGAATTTGCGTATCGCAATAGCCGCCGGGAGCGACATTGACGGAGCCGCCGACCGCCGGGATCGCGCCGACCGCCAACGTCGGAACCACAATGCTGAGATTGCCGCGCTGGACGATGCGCTTGTAGGTCCAGATCTGGCCCGATTGGCCGGCGTCGGCGGTGGCGGTCGGAAACCCGGCGCACATTCGAACATCGGCTTCGCTGAGGCCGACCATCTCCTTGCGGGCAGCCGCCGCCGTTGGATCAACCTTGGCGATACGCGACGTGTCGTCGGGAACGACGCAGGAAGACTGGATGGCGACACAGAGAGCAGCGAGGCCAAGCTTTCGAATGCAGGAAAATATCATGCCGACTGTCAGATTTGCCCGATTGTCAGATTTTGCGTGGCGCCCGCCGCTCCTTTCTACCTAGGCAGACAGGCGAGCGGATCAACCCGTTCAGCTTCACGAAAAAGTGGCTGTGGCTGCATCATGGCCGGTCGGGAAGCCAACGCCCTGGCGGAAGCGGGCTCGCGCCGGAACGGCGCGCCAAGGTCCGCATCCATGGTCACCCATCAATGAC
>NZ_RZPL01001229.1:0-689 GCF_004022805.1 Mesorhizobium sp. M7A.F.Ca.CA.002.04.1.1
CATTGTCGGTTCCTTTTCCGCCAAGCGGCGGTATGTCATCGTCCTTGCCGGCGCCGGCAAGGCGCGCCGCTTCCGCCTTGCGGGCTCGCGCGGCGGCCGCGGGCAAGCGCCGTGGATCATCGCCAGGGGACCCGTCGCCGCGCGGCATCGCCGGCGAAAACCTGTCGAGCGACGAGATGATGCCGCGCAGCACCTTCAGCTCCGGTTCGGCAAAACCGGCGCGCGTCAGCACCGCACGCAGATTGTCGATCATTTTCGGCTTCTTCGGTGCCGGCCGGAAATAGCCGCGCGCTTCCAGTGCGCCTTCGAGATAGGCGAACAGGCCGTGCAATTCCTCCTTGCTTGCCGGCTTCATGTCCGGGCCGGAAAAATTGGTCTTGGTCTCGTCTTCCAGGCCGGACTTCATCCATTCGTAGGACATCAGAAGCGCGGCCTGGGCGATGTTGAGCGACGAGAAATCGGGATCGACCGGGAACGTGACGATCTCGTCGGCAAGGCCGACCTCGTCATTGTAGAGGCCGAAGCGCTCGCGGCCGAACAGGATGCCGGTGCGCTGGCCCATTGCGTGACGGGTCCGAAGCATCCTGCCCGCCTCCACCGGCCCGCGCACGGATTTGAAGCCGTCGCGCTGCCTGGCCGTGGTGGCGAAGACACAGTTCAGGTCGGCGAGCGCCGAGGCCAGATCGTCA
>NZ_RZPL01000122.1:0-10305 GCF_004022805.1 Mesorhizobium sp. M7A.F.Ca.CA.002.04.1.1
CGGCCGGTCGCCCGCGCCCTCGTAGCGGAAGCCGACATTGTGGAAGCGCAGCACGCCATCGGTGACGACGAGATCCTTGGCGCCGGGCGCGTCCTCGATGTCGAGCTCGGCGTCGAGCAGTTCGAATAGCCGGCTGCCGCAGGTCGAGGCGCGCGCGAAGGAGTTGACCATAAGGCCGAGCTGGCGCACCGGCATCTGCAGGATGGTCATGAAGGTGAGGAACTGGGCCAGCGTGCCGACGCTGATCTGGCCTGCAATCACTTTCTGGCCGCCGAACCAGAGCACCAGCCCCATGGCGGCCAGGAACGAGAAGTTCATGGCGCTGGTGTTGGAGACGCGGATGTCGACGCGCTGATTGGCAAGCTCCAGCGCCGACAGCTTGGCGCGGTCGAATTTTTCCAGCTCATGCCGCTGTGCCGCAAAGGCCCGCACGACGCGGATGCCGCCGAGGTTCTCATCCATCACCCGGCTCAGCACAGACAGCCGCTCCTGCAAAGTCAACCAGGTGCTGCGCAACGCCAGCTGGGTGACCGAGGACCGCCAGGCGACGAGGGGCACGAAACTCAGGCTGAGCAGCCCGAGCATGAGATCGGTGCTGATCAGGAGATAGGCGCCGACGCCGATCAGCACGCCGAGCAGCACCACACGCAAAATGCCGGTGGAGAAGAACATGCGCACGCCGTCGAGATCGAGCAGGCCGAGCGTGATCAAATCGCCGGTGTGGACCCTGTCGTGGTAGGCGAAGCTCAGGCGCTGGATCTTCTCGTAGAAGGCCAGCCGCAGTTCATAGCCGGTGCGATGACCGACGGCCTCGCCATAGTAGTTCTGCGCCATGGTGAAGAGGCCGCGCAGGATCGAGACGACGAGCAGCGTCAGCGCCGTGTTCCACAGCGCCTGTTCCGCCGCAGCGCCGGCACCCGCGGCCATCACACCTTGCGCCTGGTCGATGGCGCGTCCCAGCAGGCGTGGAATGAAAAGCTGCAGCGTCGCGGCGATGAAGGTCGAGACGATGGTGATGGCGACCTGCCAGGGATGGCGCAGCGTCATGCGCACGATGCGGAGCAAGGTGCTGAGGCCCTTGCCCCAGGAGGCTTCCGCCACATGGGCAAACGATTTGCCGCGCTCCGGTGCGCTGCTGGTTGCTTGCGTGTTCAAGGAAAATATCCAAACCAATCCGGACGTTAGCCCGGACTAATAAAGCAGACTCAATGTGAGCGGTTGACTTGGCGCTATGTTACGCGGGTCTGGCTTGGCCCTTCAAGAGCCAATGCCGGCATCGCACTGTGCCTGAAGGAAAGCGAACATGCGGCTGTGACCCGGCTGGCACCAGCGGCGTAATCCTGCCGATCTTGCCGAAGGGCGTTGGCCGGACGAGGTCAGCACCTAGTGTACGCAAGCGACGGCCGGACGGAATGCGACCTCCCATCCGGCCGGATTCCGGTTTGCTAGGCAGGTATCAGGACGGCGATCCGATGCACGCCGACCTCCTTGCTTGTATTTGTCGCCTCGTCGGTCTTGCCTTTGGCGCAGGTGTACATGTCACCCGTCTTGAGCTTGAATTCCTTGTCGGCCTTCTTGATCGTGAACGCACCTGAAGCAATGGTGCAGACCATATCGTTGTCCATCACCGTCTGAGGCGCGTGTGCGCCGGGCTGAAATACCACGTCGACAATTGCGATGCTCTTGTAGGCGGGAATGTCGGAGTTGCCGGTGCTGACCTCAACCACCCTGACACCGGGCGCAATCTCCTTGCCTTCCTTCGGGCCGTATTTCTTCGCTGATGCCGCCAGGGTGAACAGAGGCGTTATCGCGGCAGCCGTCACACCGAGAGCAATTGCAGACCTGCGATTCATGGTTTTCATCGCATCCTCCCACATGTTCGCCATGAACGAATGTGCATGGCTGAAATATATTAGCATAAACGAATGTAATTGTATGCGAGGAAGCTCCCAACCCCGGCATAGCCGCGTGAACTTGGCGGCAGCCGTCAGAGAGGTTCGTACATCGACCATCTGCTTGCCGCAAAAACCCCGCCGCGGCGGACCTTCGGACTGCTGTTGAGCCGCTCAAAAACCCTGGCGGTGCCGCCAGCAGGCGATCCGGTGGCCGGCCGCGACCTCTCGGGCCGGCGGCTCCGCCTTTCGGCAGTCGGGCAGGACCAGCGGGCAGCGGTCGGCGAAGGAGCACCCCGTATTCGGGACGCCGGCTGCCTCGATCTCGATTGGAGCGGATAGTCTCGGCGCAGCTTCGTCGGAGGACGCAGCCAAAAGCAGGGCCGTATAGGGGTGGTTGGGGCCGCGAAAAATCTGGTCGGAGGAGCCGGTTTCGACCAGGCGTCCGCGATAGAGCACGCCGATCCTGTCGGCCATGTAGCGCACCACCCTGAGGTCGTGGCTGATGAACAGATAGGTCGTGTCCTTGTCGCGCTGCAGGTCGTTGAGCAGGTTGAGAACGGTCGCCTGGACGGAGACGTCGAGCGCGGAGGTCGGTTCATCGAGCACGACGACCTTCGGCACGCCGGCGAAGGCGCGCGCGATTGCCGCCCGCTGCCGCTGGCCGCCGGACAGCGAACGCGACTTCTGCTCGGCCGTGGCGCCGGCGAGGCGAACCGATTGCAGCAGGTCGCCGACGCGGGCTCTCACTTCGCTGCGGCGCAGGCCGGCGAGCCTGCGCAGCGGGCGGCCGAGGATCGTGCCGATCCGCTGGCGCGGATTGAGCGTGCGATCCGGCGACTGGAAGACCATCTGCACGTCGCGGCGTTCGGCAAGGTTTCTCTTCTCGACGCGCGGCGCGACCGTCCTGCCGAACAGTTCGACCGATCCGGCGCTTGGCGTCTGCAGACCGGTGACGATCCGTGCCAGGGTCGACTTGCCAGAACCGGACTCGCCGATCAGCCCGAAGGTCTCGCCCTGGCCGATGTCGAGATCGACGTGGTGCAGCACTGGCTGGCTGCCGAAGGCATGACTGATGCCTTTGCAGGCGATCGCGATGCGGCGTTCTTTTGGCAGGCCGGCGTCTTCGCCTTGGGCCATTGGGTGCGCTGGCACGCCGTCCGTCTCCGCCAGTCTTCCGTCCCGCTTGGTGTAGTTGAGCGCCGGGATCGAGGCGATGAGCGCCTTGGTGTAGGCGTGAGAGGGGTTGTCGAAGACATCGCTCGCGACGCCGCTTTCGACCACGGTTCCCGCCTGCATCACCGCCACCCGGTCGCAGGAGCGGCGGATCATATTGATGTCGTGGCTGATCAGCAGGATGCTGGTTTTGTGATCCTTGCGTAAGTCGGAGAGGATGGCGATGATCTCGGACTGGACGCTGGCGTCGAGCGCCGTCGTCGGCTCATCCAGCACCAGCAGCGATGGGTCGAGCGCAATGGCAATGGCGATGTTGGCGCGCTGCTGCATGCCGCCGGAGAGTTCGTGCGGATAGAGATCCAGCACCCGCTCCGGATGGCTGACCCGGACGCGGCCCAGCAGTTCGGCGGCGCGCCCGCGCGCCTCTTCGAGGCGAACCGGGCGATGCCGCATGACCGTCTCGGTGATCTGGCGGCCGATCGTCATGCTTGGATTGAGGGCAGCACCGGGATGCTGGTAGACCGCGGCGATATGATTTCCCCTGAGCCGGCGCAGTTGCTCGGCGGAAAGGTCGCGGATTTCGCGGCCCTGGAATTCCAGCGCCGACGCAGCGATGCGGGCGTTTTTCGGCAGATAGCGCAATATGGCGAGCGCCACCGAGCTTTTGCCCGATCCCGACTCGCCAACCAGGCCGAGCGCTTCGCCTTCGCCGATGTGCAGTGACACGCCGCTGACGGCGGGATGCGATCCCTTGCGCCCGTCATAGGCCACGGACAGCTGGTCTACGTTCAGAACCGAGGAGGACATGGGGACTTGAAACCACTTTCTTCCAGCGCCGCCATCGAGGGCAATCGCTTCCGCTTTCGCAATTCATTATCTCTATAAATTTACTCGAATTAAGCCGGAGCGCAATCTACCTTTCTCGCATCAGCAGAGATTGTCGCCGTCTGCCGAGGCAGCGCGACGGTCTCCGGAGCAGATCTGGAAGGAGGCCCGGCATGGCTCGAGACCACATGATCCTCAGCGCATTCTTCTTCAACCCGCAGGGCGATCATCGGATGTCGTGGCGCCACCCGAGGGCGCCGGGGCGGGAGGTACTGGATTTCGAATTCTACCGCGATCTCGTGCAGGCGGCCGAACGCGCCAGGATCGACACCATCTTCGTCGCCGACCACGTGTCGATCTGGGATTCAGTCAAGAGCGGCGTCGCCCATTACGCCAATGCCCGCCTCGAACCGCTGACGCTGCTATCGGCGCTGGCTAGCGTGACCAAGCATATCGGCCTGATCACCACGGCGTCGAGTTCCTACAGCGAGCCGTACAATGTGGCGCGCATGTTCGCCTCGCTCGACCATATCAGCAAGGGCAGGGCGTCGTGGAACGTCGTCACCTCGGCCATGGATGAGGAGGCGCGCAATTTCGGCCGCGACGGCAATATCGAACATGCTTTCCGCTATGAGCGCGCGGCCGAATTCCTCGATATCGTCAAGGCGCTGTGGGACAGCTGGGAAGACGAGGCGCTGCTGATCGACAAGGCGTCAGGCCATTTCGCCGACCCCGACAAGGTCCATCCTATCGATCACAAGGGCAAGCACTTCAAGGTGCGTGGGCCGCTCAACGTCTCGCGGCCGCCGCAAGGCCATCCGCTAATCGTCCAGGCCGGCTCGTCCGAAGATGGCAAGAACTTCGCCACCGCCCAGGCCGATGCGCACTTCGCCATCTACAGCACCAAGGAGGATGGCATCAAATACCGTCAGGACATCAACGAGCGGCTGGCCCGCCACGGCAGGCGGCCGGAGAGCTTCAAGATCCTGCCCGGCATCCTGCCGATCGTCGCCGCCTCCGAAGCGGAAGGCCGGGAAAAGCAAGAATACCTGCAGACCTTGCTGCCGGATCAGGTCGGCATCGACCTTCTGTCGAGCTGGAGCGGGTTGGACCTGTCGCTGTTCCCGCCGGACGGGCCGCTGCCGCCGCTGCCGGACGAAAGCACGTTCAATGGCGGGCGCACATCGCTCAACCGGGTCAAGCAGTGGGCGAAGCAGAATCTCAGCCTGCGCGAGATCGCGCGCAAGCTCGCCAACAGCGGTTCGGTGCCGACGGTTGCCGGCACGCCGGTACAGATCGCGGACCAGTTGCAGGACTGGTTCGTTTCGGGTGCCGCTGACGGCTTCAACCTGATGTTCCCGCTGCTGCCAGAAGACTGGGTGAATTTTGCCGAACAGGTGGTGCCGGAGCTGCAGCGGCGCGGCGTCTTCCCGACCGAATACGGGCCGGGAACGCTGCGCGACCGTTTCGGCCTGGCGCGGCCCGCCAACCGCTTCGCCGAGCAGCGCGACAATGCGCGTGCCGTGTCCTGACCGGAAGAACGATCATGACCGTCGCACCAAGATTGCAGCCACGCGAAGCGACCGCGCCGCAGCTCGTCAATGTCCTGCACAGCCCCAAGCGTGTGCGCGTCAAATTCGGCGGCCGCACCATCGCCGACAGCCGCAACGTGCTGGTGCTGCGCTCCAACCATTTCCTGCCGATCTATTTCTTCCCGCCGTCAGCGGTCGACCCATCGGTGCTGAAACCTTCGCTGCATCGCGAGCCGCATCCGGTCGGTGGCGAGACCGCCTATTGGGATATCGACAGCGGCGACAGGCGCAGCGCCAACGCGGCGTGGTCGTTCGTGTCACCGCCGGATGAAAACCTGGCGCCGCTGGCCGGCCGCATTGCATTCACCTGGAAGGCCGTCGACCAGTGGTTCGAGGAGGAAGAGGAAGTCTTCGTCCACGCCCGCGATCCCTATGCACGCATCGATGTTCTGCAAAGCTCGAGCCATTTGCAGATCTGGTTCGACGGCGAGCCGATCGCCGACAGCCACCGCCCGGTGCTGCTGTTCGAGACGCATCTGCCGACGCGTTTTTATCTGCCCGCGGAAGACATCCGGCTGGAGCGGCTGACGGCGTCCGTCACCACGACGCGATGTCCCTACAAGGGCATCGCCTCTTACTGGTCCGGCCTGCTGAGCGACGGTTCGGTGCGCCCTGATATCGCCTGGAGCTACCGGGATCCCATTGAGGAAATGCCGAAGATCAAGGGCCTCATCGCCTTCTATCCGCAGGCCGTCGACCGCATCCATCTCGACGGCGAGCCCGTCGCATAGATTTTCAATCTTCATTTCAAAGCAGGGTTTCAAAATGACCAGACGCAGAGATATCGACGCAGTTCGCAATCTGTCGGGGGACATCTGGAATGTCGCCGTCGACGAACATCAGGGCGGCTTTCTCAAGCGCCGCGATCTCCTCAGATATGCCGCACTGCTCGGCCTGACCGGCTTTGCCGCCTCGCAGGGGTTGGGAGGCGCGCGCGCCGCGGCTGCCGGCGGCGGCACGGTTCGCGTCGGGCTCGGCCAGCCGACCAAGGCGATCGATCCGGTTTCGGTCACCGATCCGGCCAGCATCGGGGTGATCAGCCAGGTCGGCGAGTATCTGATCCTCGACGATCCGAAGGATGGTCTGCAGCCGAAGCTGGCTCTGTCCTGGGAGGCCAACGAGACGGCCAGCCGCTGGACCTTCAAATTGCGGCAAGGGGTAAAATTCCACGATGGCCGCGCGGTCACCGCCAAAGACGTTGTGGCGAGCTTCGAGCGGCTGGTCGATCCGGCCAGCGGCTCGTCGGCGTTGTCCGCCTACAAGGGCATCCTGTCCAAGGGCGGCGCCAAGCTGGTCGACGACGAAACCGTCGCCTTCGATCTCGACGGTCCGAACAGCAACTTCCCGTTCTATGTCTCCTCCGACGTCTACAATGCCGTCATCCTGCCTGCCGACTATGCCGGTGATTTCGAGAAGACTTTCAACGGCACCGGTCCGTTCAAGCTCGAATCCTTCCGCCCCAAGCAAGGCGCCAGCTTCGTGCGCAATGAGAATTACTGGGGCGACAAGGCGCTGCCCGACCGGATCGAGATCAAGTTCTTCGACGACGAGCAGGCACAGGTGCTGGCTTTGCAGGCCGGCCAGCTCGACGTGATCCCAAGCACGACGCGGCTGGAGCTGGCGATCGAGGGCAATCCCAACTTCAAGCTGCTGAGCGTGCAGGCGAGCTCGCACGACCAGGTGCATCTCAGGACCGACCAGGCGCCGTTTACCGACAAGCGCATCCGCCGCGCGCTGGCGCTCACGATCGACCGAGAGGCTGTGGTCAAGGGCCTGCTCAAGGGCCGCGCCATCGTCGGCAACGACACGCCGTTCGCGCCGATCTTCCCCTCGGCCGATCCATCGGTGCCGCAGCGCAAGCAGGACATTGCCGAGGCCAAGCGGCTGCTTGGCGAGGCGGGCGTGCCCAACGGCTTCGAGGTGACGCTGACCACCGAACGCGCCTATGACATTCCCGACTATGCGGTCATCATCCAGAACTTCGCCAAGAAGGCCGGCATCGACGTCAAGCTCAATGTCCTGCCGCAGGACGCCTATTACGGCTCGGCGACGTTTGGCAGTTCGCCATGGCTGGATTCGGTGCTCGGCATCACCGACTATGGCCACCGCGGCACGCCCGACATCTTCCTCAACGCCACGCTAAAGAGTTCGGGAGCTTGGAACGCGGCACATTTCAACAACCCGGCCTATGACGCGCTGCTGCTTGACTACTCGAAGGCGCGCGACCTGCAGGCACAGCGCCTTGTTGCCCGCAAGATCCAGACCTTGCTGCTCGACGAGACGCCGGCGATCATCAGCTACTTCTCGCAATACAGCCGCATCGTCAGCTCCAAGGTCGAGGGCGTACGCTTCACCGCGATTTCGCATCTCCTGCTCGACCGCGTTTCCTTCGTCCAGGCATGATCGCGACATGCTGACCGGTCGCATTCTGTCAGCGCGTGTGGGCACACTTGTCCTCACCCTGTGGCTGGTCAGCATTCTGGTGTTCTTCGCCGGGCAGGTCCTGCCCGGCGATGTGGGCCGTGTCATGCTCGGGCCTTTTGCCGACGCGCAAGCGGTGGCGGAACTGAACAAGCGGCTAGGCGCCGACCAGCCGGTTCTCGTCCAGTATTGGCTCTGGTTCAGCAAAGCGGTCACCGGTGACTTCGGCACCTCGCTGTCGATGCGCGGGCCGGTGGCGCCCTTCGTGCTGGAAAGCCTCAAGCGCTCCGCGGCGCTTGCCGGGATTATTTTGCTCTTCCTCGTTCCGCTCGGCGTTGGTGCCGGCGTCATCGCCGGTCTCAATGCGGGCCGCCTCATCGACCGGCTGATCGTGATGGCGGGCGTCTCCTTCGGCATTGTGCCTGATTTCGTTTCCGGCCTGATGCTGCTCATCGTTTTCGGCCTGTGGCTGAACTGGTTCCCGATCTCCGGAGTTGCGCCCGATGGCGCGGGCTTCTGGACGCATGGCTATTATCTGATCCTGCCGGCGCTGCCGCTGGTGCTGAACCTTTCCGGCTATATCGCCCGGATGACGCGAGCAGGCGTGATCGAGGCGATCGCCGCCGATTACACGCGCACCGCCGTCCTGAAAGGGCTCGAGCGGCGCGAGATCATCTTTCGGCACGTGCTGCGCAATGCGCTGACGCCGACCGTCGCGGTGCTGGCGACGCAGACCGGATACATGCTGGGTGGGCTGGTGGTGATCGAGGCGTTGTTCGGCATCCAGGGACTTGGCAATCTGGTCCTGAACGCGGCCAAGGCCCGTGATTTCCCGATGCTGGAGGCAGGCGTATTGGTGATGGCGGCCATCTTCGTGCTGTCGGCGGCGGCCGGCGACCTCTTGCTGGCGCTGCTCGATCCGCGGCAACGCCGCCGGACCTCGCCATGACGGATCTGGCCGAGTTTCCCGCACTGCAGCGCGCCGTGGCGGGCTTTTCGGCAGTGCGCCGGATTCGCAGTGCTTTCGCCGGATTGCCGCCGTCGGTCGTGGTCGGATTGCTGCTGCTTTTGTTCTGGGTCGCTTGCGCCATAGCAGGCAACCTCTTCGTTCCCTACGATCCCTATGCCGAGGATTTCCTGGCGACGCTGACGCCGCCCGATGCGCTGCACTGGTTCGGGACCGATCAGCTCGGCCGCGATGTGCTGTCCCGCATCATCGTCGGTTCGCGCGACATCCTGCTGGTTGCGCCGCTGGCGACGCTGGCCGGGGTTGCCGCCGGCAGCATCATCGGCCTGGTGCTCGGCTATTTCGAGGGCCTCACTGATGCCATCGGCGCGCGGCTGCTCGATACGCTGATGGCGTTTCCGTTCATCGTTCTCGTCACCATGACGCTGGTGGCGATCGGCCCGTCGAACCTGACCGTCATCCTGGTGATCGGCATCGCCTACGCGCCGCTGGTGGCGCGCACCGTTCGCGCCGCCGTGCGTGAGCAGAAGCAGCGCGACTATGTCAGCGCCGCGCGGCTTGGCGGTGAAGGCCCGCTCGCCATCATGTTCCTGGAGATCCTGCCCAACATCAGGGAAACGATCCTCATCGAACTCGTCACAAGGCTGGGCTACGCGTTCTTCTCGATCGCGACGCTGAGCTTTCTCGGCCTCGGCATTCAGCCGCCATCGGCCGACTGGGGACTGGCCGTCGCCGACGGCTATGGCTTCCTGACCGGCGGAAAATGGTGGGTCGTCGTCTTCAATTCCGGGGCAATCGTCTCGCTGGTGATGGCGACCAACCTGATCGCACAAGGCATTGGCGCCTTCGAGAATAGCGATGCATGAGCCTTGATCCGGGCGCCAAAAAATCTCTTTTGCATTGAAGCCTGACGCGCATCCTTATATCGCATGATTATGAAGAAAATCGGGTTCCTGTCGTTCGGGCACTGGACGCCCTCGTCGCAATCGCAAGTGCGCTCGGCTTCGGACGCGCTTTTGCAATCCATAGAGCTGGCTGTCGCCGCCGAGCAGCTGGGCGCGGACGGCGCGTATTTTCGCGTGCATCACTTCGCCCGCCAGCTCGCGTCGCCGTTCCCGCTGCTGGCGGCGGTCGGCGCCAGGACCAGCCGCATCGAGATCGGCACCGCGGTCATCGACATGCGCTACGAGAACCCGCTCTACATGGCCGAGGATGCCGGTGCCGCCGACATCATCGCCGGCGGGCGCCTGCAGCTCGGCATCAGCCGTGGCTCGCCCGAGCAGGTGATCGATGGCTGGCGCCATTTTGGCTACGCGCCGCCGGAAGGGCAGAGCGACGCCGACATGGCAAGGCACCACGCCGAGGTCTTCCTCGAGACGCTGCGCGGCGAGGGGTTCGCCCAGCCCAATCCACGGCCAATGTTCCCCAACCT
>NZ_RZPL01001230.1:0-688 GCF_004022805.1 Mesorhizobium sp. M7A.F.Ca.CA.002.04.1.1
TGCTGGCCGCGGTCCGTCGCGGCGACACGGTCGTCACCGGCGGCGGCTTCGTCGGCAAGGTGACCAAGGTGATCGACGACAACGAGCTCGAGGTCGACCTCGGCAATGGCTTGAAGGTGACGGCGCTGCGCTCGACGATCGCCGATGTGCGCGTCAAGGGCGAGCCGGTGGCCAACCAGAACGCCAAGAAATAATCCAATTTTAGGCGGAGCGATCCGCGGACACGCTCTGACGGACGACGCCATATGTTGTATTTCTCGCGCTTCAAGATGATCCTGATCTGGGTGGCCGTGGCCATCACGGTGATCCTCGCCGCGCCCAACCTGTTCTCCGCCAGCACGCTGGCGCAACTGCCCAACTGGGTGCCGAAGCGGCAGATGACGCTCGGCCTCGACCTGCAGGGTGGTTCGCACATCTTGCTGGAAATGAACCAGAACGATCTGATCAAGGACCGGCTGGAGACGACGCGCGACGAAATCCGCACGCTGCTGCGCGACGCCAAGATTGGCTATACCGGCCTTGCCGGCACGGGGCGGACCCTGCAGGTTCGCATTACCGATCCCGCCCAGATCGATGCCGCCAAGACGGCGCTGAAGACGCTGACCGATCCGGTCGCCGCCGGCCTGTTCACCGGCGGTTCCGTGCAGGAAATGACGCTCGACGATTCCGAGCCCGGCCTGCTCAAGTT
>NZ_RZPL01001231.1:0-688 GCF_004022805.1 Mesorhizobium sp. M7A.F.Ca.CA.002.04.1.1
GGGGTGGTCCTGACGACTGCATGGGTGGATTTCACCGCGATCGTCACCGGCGTGCCGATGGCCTTGGCGAGCTCCGCCTCGAGGCCGCGGAAATCGCGGTCGGGCTTGGCCGACTGGATGGTGATCTTGGCCTCATTCTTGGACGGCGCGCCATAGATGGCGATGCCGGCGCTATCGGGACCGCGATCGCTGAGCGAGATCAGCATCTGCGACAGCATCGCGCCAAGCTGGGGTTCCAGCGACTTGTCCTTCAAAAACAGTCCGACAATTCCACACATGTCAGCCTCCCGACGTTTTGTAGCTAAGAGATCGTTTGCAACTCTGAAAATGATGTATCGAATGAGGTCCGCAAATTCAATCGTATGAAAAAAATATTCCTCTAATTACCTATGCGTCTCAATGCCGCTCTGCCCACTATCGTTGCCTTGCCGGGCGTTGTGAACCCATTTGGCGGTGCGGATGCGGGCGAGCTTGTAGGCGTCCAGGATCGACAAAGCATAGATCAGGAAGCCGCCGGCGTGACGGCCGACGAAGCTGGCATCGGGCGGCGCGATCTTGGCCGTCACCCATGCCAGGATCACCATGAAGAAAAGGAATTGAAGGCCGCGCACCGGCACGCCCAGAATGACGTGCCCGCTTCCCGGCAGCACGATTGCGGCGCCGAGAACCAGATAGGGATTGGCGGGGG
>NZ_RZPL01001232.1:0-686 GCF_004022805.1 Mesorhizobium sp. M7A.F.Ca.CA.002.04.1.1
ATAAGAAGGCGCGGAATAGGACTGCGGAGGAAAACACCATGAGCAAGACAATCCGCCTGACGATGGCGCAGGCGCTGACCCGCTTCCTGTCGCGCCAGATGACTGAGATCGACGGTAGCAAAGTCCCGATCTTCGGCGGCGTCTGGGCGATCTTCGGCCACGGCAATGTCGCCGGCATCGGCGAGGCGCTCTATCAGGTGCGCGACGAACTGCCGACCTTTCGCGCCCACAACGAACAGGCGATGGCGCATGCGGCAATCGCCTACGCCAAGGCCAATTTCCGCCGCCGCTTCATGGCCGCGACCTCTTCGATCGGCCCCGGCGCGCTCAACATGGTGACGGCGGCGGCGCTCGCCCATGTAAACAGGTTGCCCGTCCTGTTTTTGCCAGGCGATGTCTTCGCCAACCGCATCCCCGACCCGGTGCTGCAGCAGGCCGAGGATTTTTCCGACGGCACGGCGACGGTCAACGACTGCTTCCGTCCGGTTTCGCGCTATTTCGACCGCATCACCCGGCCGGAGCAGATCATTCCTGCGCTGAGCCGTGCCATGGCCGTGCTGACCGATCCGGCCGAATGCGGCCCGGTGACGCTGTCGCTCTGCCAGGACGTCCAGGCCGAGGCCTATGACTATCCCGAGAGTTTTTTCGCGGAGCGGGTCTGGCACCAGCGCCGGCCGCGCCCGGAT
>NZ_RZPL01001233.1:0-679 GCF_004022805.1 Mesorhizobium sp. M7A.F.Ca.CA.002.04.1.1
GAGTTAGAGCGGGTCGCCGTTTCCGTGAAACGGTGAACTGCTCTTGGGGAGTGAGCCATGAACTACACCAGGATGGGGATCGAGAAAGAGGCACCGGAAGAATACGGCTACGACCGTATCCGCTTTAATCTTTCCGAAAGCTCGATCGCCGACCAGAAGCTCTCCGACATCGGCCTGTCGCTGCCCGATCTCACGCTTTTCTATGGCGAGCATCGCGGCGACAAGCAGTTGCGTGCACTGATATCGGCGCAGGATGCCGGCATTTCGCCGGATGATGTGCTGGTCACCGCCGGTGCCGCCGGCGCACTGTTCATCATCTCGACCTCGCTTTTGTCGGCCAACGACCATCTCGTCGTCATCCGGCCCAACTACGCCACCAACATCGAAACCCCAAGGGCGATCGGCTGCGCCATCAGCTTTGTCGACCTGGCATTCGAGGAAGGCTTCGCCATCGACGTCGAACGCGTCAAGGCCGCGATTCGGCCGGACACGAAGCTGATCAGCGTCACCTGCCCGCACAACCCGACCGGCACGATGATGAGCCGAGCCGAGCTCGATGCGCTGGTGGCGCTTGCCGAGGCTCGCGGCTGCCATCTGCTGGTCGACGAGACCTATCGCGACCTCTCCTACGGCAGGCGGCTGCCGACGGCTGCCTCACTGAGCCCAAAGGCGATCAGCG
>NZ_RZPL01001234.1:0-679 GCF_004022805.1 Mesorhizobium sp. M7A.F.Ca.CA.002.04.1.1
GTGATGACGGGCTTGCCGTCGGCAGCGTCCAGGGCAGGCTCGACATTCCGTCCTCCACGCTGTCGCATCACCTCAAACGGCTGGTCGATACCGGGCTTGTCACGCAGGAACGGCAAGCGACGACGCTGATCTGCCGCGCCAACTATCCCGGCATGAATGCGCTGATCGGCTATCTCGCCGACGAGTGCTGCGCCGACGCCTGTGCGCCCGCCGTCGGCAAAGCACTGGCCTGATTTTTCTGCGCGTATAATTCGAAGATACCGGAAGGATCGAACCTATGGACATGATGACAGATCTTCCCGTCGCGGTAATTGGCGCCGGCCCGGTCGGCCTTGCCGCCGCGGCGCATCTGGTCGAGCGCGGCATCTGTCCACTCATCCTGGAGCGCGGCGAAAGCGTTGGGGCCGCACTGCTCGAATGGGGCCATGTGCGGGTGTTCTCGCCTTGGGAATACAACATCGACGCGGCGGCGCGGGCGCTGCTCGACCGCTCCGGCTGGACGGCGCCGGACAGCCAGGGCCTGCCGACCGGCGGCGAGATCGTGCGCGACTATCTGGCGCCGCTTGGCCGGCTTCCGGCGATCGCCGCCAATCTGAAGCTCGGCGCCGAGGTCACCGCGATCACCCGTCAGGGGCACGACAAGGTCGCCAATGACGGCCGCAAGGACGCGCCCTTCGTC
>NZ_RZPL01001235.1:0-678 GCF_004022805.1 Mesorhizobium sp. M7A.F.Ca.CA.002.04.1.1
GATCCATGCCAACCTCCATCGTTGATCATTGCGACAAGGGAAGACATAGAGCGGCTGATTGACGCGCCCAGATGCCGAAGAAAATTGGGTCAATCGCTCTGCCGTGCCGGCGGCGGGCCTTTTTTGGCGATCTCTGACAATCCACGCGGCCAATGCGCCTGTTCCCGGGGATCATTCCTCCGACAAGCCGGCCGTCGTTGCGGCCGTTTCAATGCTCACCGACACGCCCTGGCGCAGGGAGTTGCTGACCGTGGAAATCGCCGCGGCCCTTGTAATGATCTCGGCCGGGTCGGAGCCGTCCAGCGTCGTGCATGAAACCGCCATGGTTGACGAGGTCGCGAGCAAAGGCTTGCCTTCGAGGTTCAGCGTCACGGTCACGGCGATCTTGTCGAGCGTTACGCCCATTTCCTCGGCGACGTAGCGAAGATCGTTGCAGAAGCAGCCGCCGATCGCCAGGGCAAGCAACTGGCCGCCATTGAAGCCCAGGCCCATGCCGCCGGCCTTGCCTTCGGGCCGGTCGACGATGATCGTGTGGCCGCCGGCCCAGCCCATGGCGGCTCGCGTGTCCTCCACATTGCGCAGTTCGACGGTCATCGAGACCATTGCGGATGTCCTCCCGGCAGGAGTCGACCAGGCTTCGGGCGTCGTCGACATACGGTCATTATGCAGGCGCAGAGG
>NZ_RZPL01001236.1:0-670 GCF_004022805.1 Mesorhizobium sp. M7A.F.Ca.CA.002.04.1.1
GTGCATGTTCCGTCAATCGCCGTCGATCGCCGTGGCAATGCGGGCGATGGCCTGCTGATAGACGCTCGCGGAATTCCAGCCGGCAATCGCGCCCATATTCGCACTCGCGCTCGCACCTGCCCGCCAGCCATGGCCCTTGAGGAAGTTGGCAGTGGAAGCCAGCGCCGTGCCCTTGTCGCGCAGGTTTCCGCCGCCGACGCCATATTTCAGGACGTTTCCTGGCAGGAACTGCGTGTGTCCGATCTCGCCATGCGCGGCCCCGACCGACGAGGCTGTCAACGCCCCGCGATCGACCAGCTTCAGGGCGGCGATCGCATGCGGGTAGAAGAACCCCGGGCGGCGGCAATCATAGGCAAGCGTCAAAATCGCAGAGACGGTGTTCTGGTTGCCCATGGCCGAACCGAAGCCGGTTTCCATACCCCAGATGGCCAGCAACACGCCCGGCGACACGCCGTAATTCGCTTCGATCTTGGAGAACAGCGCCGCATTCGACTTTTTCAGCGACCGGCCCTTGGAGATAATCGCCGCGCCGCCGCGCCGCCGCATGAAATCGTCCACCGAGCCGCTGAAGGCCTTGTGAATGCCGCGGTCGACGGAGATGGTCTTTGTCGCGTAGTTCGCCCCGGCCAGAGCGGCCAGCCCCTTGGCGCCCACACCTTCCGACCTGGCC
>NZ_RZPL01001237.1:0-667 GCF_004022805.1 Mesorhizobium sp. M7A.F.Ca.CA.002.04.1.1
ATCGCAATGTGGCCGAGCCGTGGACGCGGGCGTTCCGCCAGGAGCCGCAAAAGATGCTCTGCGAATTGATGCCCGAAATAGCCGTGCGATGCGGCAACTTCGAAGTCGCGAGTCCTGTCGAGGTCAGGCAGATCAGTCTGAGCACGACGCAAGGCCATCGCCGCGACGGGGTCATCTTCATCGGCGATGCTTTCTGTACCACGTGTCCGACGCCGGGCGTCGGCATCGGCCGCGTGATGACCGATGTCGATCAGCTCCATTCGGTTCACATTCCACGCTGGCTCGAAACTCCAGGCATGGCGGCTGACAAGATCAACGCCTTCTATGACGACCCGGTCAAGGTGGCTGCCGATGAGGATGGCATGCGGGTCAGTTACTATGCCAAGTCGATTACCGCCGACACCGGGCTGGAATGGCGCGTGCGGCGCCTGCGCAACAACACCGCGCGCCAGCTGATGATCATCGGCCGTAAGGTCCGGCATCTGGGACAACGGCGGGCACCCGTGGCCAATATGCGATAGGGCGCGACCAGTGGCGCCCTATCGCCGATATTGATTGCCCTTATAGGGCGAAGGCGTCAGTCGCCAACCGCTCAGGTTGCCGTCGGCGGAGGTGTCGATGGGGCAGTCTGGGCCGTGACACCCGAAAGCCTGTCGCGCTTCTGCAA
>NZ_RZPL01001238.1:0-665 GCF_004022805.1 Mesorhizobium sp. M7A.F.Ca.CA.002.04.1.1
GCCTAATCCGTTCAGTGAAACCGACCTGCGGCTCTATGCCGTCGATGGCGATTCCCTGAGGATGGTGCTCGATGGCCTGGTCGTGGCCGGCAATGGCGGCGAGGGTGATACCAATTGCGCCGGATCCTTCCATACCAGTCGGGTTAGCCTGGCGATGAGCCCGGCCAAACATCATGGCTACCACGACATAACGGTGGTCGAGCGAATGGATACCGACAATCCGTTGCCCGACAAGGATGGCGAGTGCCAGTCCCATCCCGGCAAGTCCGTGAGCCAAACCTACCGGCTGCGCTATGACGGCAGCCGGTATACGGCTCCTGCGGGGCTCAAAGCCCTGGAGCCGTGAGGACGCCGCTGGCTGCGACTGAAGCACCGCGGCCTGGTGGTTAATGGCTGGTGTGCCCGAAGCCGAATTTTGGCGGCGTTTCGGCACCGAAGTTTAATCGCCGCTGATATATTGTGTTTCCTGAAGAACGACCCGGCAAATCGGGCGATGAGGCAGGGGCATGCGTCACAATAATTTCCCGGCAATGGCCACGATGGCGGCCGTCTTGATGATGTCTGGCTGTTCGACGAGTGGCGTCGACACCACCAAGACCACCGCCATCCAACCGGCGGCTAAAGACACCGAAACCTCCGATCTGGCGCAAGGCAAGGCGCAGTTT
>NZ_RZPL01001239.1:0-655 GCF_004022805.1 Mesorhizobium sp. M7A.F.Ca.CA.002.04.1.1
GCAAGCAGCAGCGCGATGCCTATGGCCGCCGCGACATAGGCGGGGCGCGGCAAGCCGCGGCCTTCCAGTCCCATTTCGCGAAACAGCGCGGTTGCCGGCACGTCGCGGGCGCGGCCGAGCGGCAGCAGCGCGAAAGCCAACGTCACCAGCAGGCCGAACAGCGCCGCCATGCCGAGCGCGCCGGGATAGAAGCCGCCTTCGGCCGGCACCGGAATGACGGATTGCAAGGCCGCGCTCGCCGCGAAGGGCATTAGTGCGCCGAGCACAAGGCCTAGCACGACACCCAATCCGGCTATGATCAGGATCTGCACGAGATAGACGGCAAAGACGAAGCCGCCCGAAGCGCCCAGGCTCTTGAAGGTGGCGATGACGCCGCGCTTGCCGTCGAGATAGGCGCGCACCGCATTGGCGACGCCGACGCCGCCGACCACCAGCGCCGTCAGCCCGACCAGGGTCAGGAACTGCGAGAAGCGTTCGATGTTGGACGACAGCGCGGGCGCCGCGTTGCTGCGCGTGCGGATCGACCAGCCGGCTTCCGGAAAATCCGTGGCGGCCTGATCCTGGATGGCCTTGAGCCTTGCCTCGTCGGCGTCCGCCGGCAGCCGGATTTTGTAGGCATTCTCGACCAGGCTGCCCGGCTGGATCAGTCCAGTGG
>NZ_RZPL01000123.1:0-10298 GCF_004022805.1 Mesorhizobium sp. M7A.F.Ca.CA.002.04.1.1
ACGCCTGGCCATCGCGAAGCCGAGGCCTTGGGCGCCACCGGTGACCACAGCGTGCTGGCCGTCAAGATCGATCCTGTTCATGTCGAGCGGTTCTTTCCGTTTGAGCTACTTCCGGGATAAAGGCCGGCCTGTGCAGGCCGGCGATCGCTACATGGTCGCGCCAAGGCTCCATGGCACGAACTCGTTGTCGCCATAGCCGAGCGCTTCCGACCTGGTGCGCCCGCCGGAAGCGACGCGCAGGATCTCGGCAAAGATCTCCTCGCCCTTCTCGGCCAGCGAGACGCCGTCCAGTATGTCTCCGCAATTGATATCCATGTCCTCGCGCATCTGCTCGAAGATGAAGCTGTTGGAGGCAAGCTTGATCGAGGGCGTCGGCTTGCAGCCGAAGGCCGAACCGCGGCCGGTGGTGAAGCACAATATGTTGGCGCCGCCGGCGACCTGCCCGGTGGCCGAGACCGGGTCGTAGCCGGGCGTATCCATGAAGACGAGGCCGCGCTCGTTGATCGGCTCGGCATATTCCAGCACCGCCCGCAGATTGGTGGTGCCGCCCTTGGCGGAAGCGCCGAGCGATTTCTCCAGGATGGTCGTCAACCCACCCAGCTTGTTGCCGGGCGAAGGGTTGTTGTTCATCTCCATGTCGTGCCTGGCGGTATAATCCTCCCACCAGCGGATGCGTTCGATCAGCTTTTCGCCCACCGCGCGGCTCTCGGCGCGCAAGGCGAGGAGATGTTCGGCGCCATAGATCTCGGGCGTCTCCGAGAGCACCGCCGTACCGCCTTGCCCGACAAGCAGGTCCACCGCAGCACCTAGTGCCGGATTGGCGCTGATGCCGGAGTAACCGTCCGATCCGCCGCATTGCAGCGCAAGCACCAGTTCGGAGGCTGGTTGCGGCGTCCTTTCGGCGGCGTTCACCGTAGGCAGCATGTCGACGATCGCCTTCACGCCAGCCTCGACCGTCTTTCGCGTACCGCCGGTTTCCTGGATGGTCATCGTGCGGAAAATCGTGCTCTCCTTGATGTTGTACGACTGCATCCAGCGTGGGATCTGGAACGCTTCGCAGCCGAGTCCGACCATCAGCACGCCGCCGATATTGGGGTTCGTGGCAAAGCCCCATTGCGTCCTTTTCAACAGGTCGTAAGCGGGACCCTTGGTGTCGATGCCGCAGCCAGTGCCGTGGACGAGTGCGATGATACCGTCGACATTGGGATAGTCGCGCAGGATGCCAGACCGGTTGACCTCGTCGGTGATGAACCGGGCGACGCTGGCAGAGCAGTTCACCGAGGTCAGGACGGCAATGAAGTTGCGCGTGCCCACCTTGCCGCTCGGCCGGCGGTAACCCATGAAAGTAGCGCGCTCGGCCTCGGCAACGATCTCGGTTTGCCTGGTATTCGTGCCGAAGACGTAGTCGCGTTCGAAATTTCGCAGATACACATTGTGCTCGTGAACCCAGTCGCCGGCGACGATTGGTTCCCGCGCAAAACCGATGGTCTGGCCGTATTTCACGATCGGCTGGTCCGAGCCGATGTCGCGCAAGGCCATTTTGTGCCCGCGCGGTATGCGTGCCCTGGCAGCCACGTCACCGGCTTTTTCGCCGATCTTCAACGGATCGACCGCCAGAAGAATGTTGTCGGCCCCCGAAAGCTTGATGAACCGCGCCATGACCCCATACTCTGAAAAAGTTCTCCGCGACAGGAGGTCGAGAGACAAGAAATGATTTGGAATACTAATATAATAGAATGTCAGAGGTCAAGGAGGTCAAGGCCGGAGACTGGATGAGGTCGTCATGAAAGACGGACCGGTCGCCACGTCGTTGGGGCATATCCGGGAAGCGACTGCCCGATAACGTTCCGGTCAATCGAGATGGAAGACCTCTCCCATGGCCGCCCACCATTCGCCGTCGGCGCGCGTCGGCAGCGGCGTCTGCATGGGGTCGCACAGTTCCCACCATTTGCGCATGGCCGGCGACTCGCTCATCCGCGCTGCATCCCTGGCGAAGTCGCTGCCGTGATACTCCCAGCAGGCGAACAGAAGGTTCTCCGGTTCGCGCAGGAAGATCGAATAGTTGCGGATGTTGGCGCGGCTGATGACGTCGAGCACTTCGGGCCAGACGGCGGCGTGGACGCGCTTGTAGTCCGCGATCGCCTCGGCTTTCACGCCGATACAAAGTCCCATTCTTTGCATGCTGGTTGCTCGCGGGGCTTCAGCCGAGAAGGTCGGCGGCGACTTCGAGCGTGTTGCGGAACGACGTCTCGAGATGATGTTCCATGGCCCGTGCCGCACCCTCGGCGTCGTGGCGCTTCAGCGCGTCGAAAATGGCCTCGTGCTGCTCGATCGTCTGTTCGCCATAACCCGGTCTTGGGATAGCGAGATAGCGCCCGCGATCCATCTGTGCCTTCGAGATGTCGACGGCTCTCCAGATCATCGGCAGGCCGCAGATCTCGGCTATGGTGCGGTGGAAGACATCGTCGAGTTGTATCGCGGTGGCATATCTGCCGCGGGATATGGCAAGCCGGTGCGCCGCCATGTTGTCTTCCAGCAATTCGCTGGCTGCCGCTGTGAACTTGGCGGCCGCGCGTCGGGCGCTTTCCATCTCCAGTGCCCGCCGGATGACATAGGCTTCTTCCAGGTCGGCCCGGCTGATCGGAGCAACATAGGTGCCGGTCTGCGCCAGGATCTTGACCAGGCCCTCGTCGCTGATGCGCTTGACCGCTTCGCGAACGGGGGTGCGAGACACCCCCAGGGCCTCCGCGATGGCGACCTCGTTGATGACCTCTCCCGGCTTCAACTGCCCGACGACGATCAGGTTGCGGATCTTGTGGTAGATCTGATCGCGGAGCGGAAGAGCCCGATTGAGCGTCGAAGGATCCAGGTCCATTGCAAATCCGTGTCTTCGTTCACCAGAAATGGCCAGATAATACTAGAATGTCAATTGGAACGCATCCAATACAAGCGTGGGGGTCGGTGACGCACGACGTCATGACGACCCGCCGGAATCCAGCTTGCCAGAACTGTTATATTAGTGCAATAGTGAGGATGAACGATGGAAAATTCAGTCCGGGACTGAGGCTTGGATCTTCAACAGCGCAGGCCATTCAAGCTTGTTCGAAGAAGCCCGAACTGCGTTTGCAGCGCTATTATACTAACATATCGAAGGCCGATGTAGCGCACCGGCCGGCCGCCAGGAGGAACCTAGCCAGATATGACCGTCGCCGCCGATTGCGCCTTGGATATGCGAGGCATCAGCAAGAACTTTCCAGGCGTGAAGGCTCTGTCCAACGTCAATTTTGCCGTGAAATTCGGCACCGTTCATGCGGTCGTGGGTGAGAACGGCGCCGGCAAATCGACGCTCATGAAGATCCTCAACGGATCCTACGCGCCCACCAGCGGCACGATCAAAGTCGGTGACGCCGAGGTGCGCATGCGCCGGCCCGCCGACGCCCAGGCGCTCGGCATCCGCATGGTGCACCAGGAAATCAATCTGGTCCCCCACCTGACCGTCGCCGAGAACGTCTATCTCGGCCGCATGCCCGGCAAATGGACCTTTCTGCGCAAGCGCGAGATGGTCAGGGCGGCGGCTGCCGTCCTCGACGAGCTCGGAGCGGCCATTAATCCGCGTGAACGGCTCGGCAACCTTTCTATCAGCCAGCAGCAGCTCGTCGAGATCGCCAAGGCCTATGCGGCGCAGCCGAGGATCATCGTGCTGGACGAGCCGACATCCAGCCTCAGCGAGCATGAGACGGCGGCGCTGTTCCGGATCCTGCGCAAGATGCGCGATGACGGCATCGCCATCGTCTACATCAGCCATCGGCTGAAGGAGGTGCTCGAAATCGCCGATGAGGTGACGGTGCTGCGCGATGGCTCAATGATCGAGACGCGTCCGATCAAGGGCATAAAGGCTGCCGATATGATCAGGCTGATGGTCGGTCGCGAAGTTAGCAATGTCTTCCCGAAAAGTCCGGCCGCGATCGGCAAGTCCGTGTTGCGCGTGGAGCATATCAGCGACGGACAGCGCTTCCGCGATGTCAGCTTCGAAGTGCGCGCCGGCGAGATACTGGGCTTGACCGGCTTGGTGGGCGCTGGCCGCACCGAGGTTGCCCGCGCAATCTTCGGCCTGTCGCGGCTTGTCGAGGGCACGGTCAGCGTCAACGGACGCGAGGTCTCGATCAACTCGCCATCCCAGGCGGTCAGGGCAGGCATTGCCTATGTTCCGGAAGATCGCAAGGGCGATGGCGTCGTGCCTGGAATGTCGGTCCGGGAAAACATCAGCCTGCCCATCCTGCGCCGCCTGACCCGTTTCGGACGCATCAGCCGCAGCGCCGATCGCGCGCTTGCCCGGGATTCGGTCAAGCAGTTTTCGATTTCACCGCCCGACGGCGAACGGCGCATCAGCCTTCTGTCGGGCGGCAACCAGCAGAAGGCGGTCATCGCCAAATGGCTTGCCGCCAAACCTTCGGCCTTGATCCTCGACGAGCCGACGCGGGGCGTCGACGTCGGCGCCAAGGCCGAGATCCACCACATCATCGGCCAACTCGTCGCCGGCGGCATGGCGGTCGTGATGATCTCGTCGGAACTGCCCGAAATCCTCGGAGTCTGCGACCGCGTGGTGGTGATGCGCGATGGCTATGCCTCCGAGCCTCTCTTGCGCAGCGAATTGAGCGAGGAGCGCATCATGGCGCTGGCCACCGGGGAGGAGATGGCTTGAGCGAAGCGGCCATGGAGATCGGTGGCGTGAACCGCAACGACCGCTTTACGCGTGGCAGCAGGCTTGTCGATGTCCTGTCGAAGGCGGGGCTCGCCTTCGCCATCGTCGCCGTGATGCTCTACGGCTCCCTCGTCAGCCCCGCCTTCTTCACGTCAGGCAATTTGCTCAACGTCCTGACCTCGATGTCTATCGTTGGCATCGTCGTCGTCGGCATGACCTTCGTGCTCGTGGTCGGCGGCCTGGCCGACCTGTCGGTGCCGGCCACCATCGCCTGCGGCGCCATCCTGTCGCTCGGGCTGCAGCCGATGATCGGGCCGCTGCCGGCGTTCCTGCTGGCGGTGGGTCTCGCGGGCCTCATAGGCCTGCTCAACGGGGGCCTGGTCGGATATGTCGGCATCAATCCCATCATTGCCACGCTCGGCGTTGGCACGATCGGACTGGGCATCGTCCAGGCGGCTGTCGGCGGGGTCATCGTCTATGGCAGCAATCCCGCCTCAGCCGAATTCGCCAAGGGCCGGCTGTTCGGCATTCCGGTCGTGGTGTTGATCTTCCTGGTCATCGCCCTTGTCGGCCATTTCGTCCTGTCCCGCTCCTTCTGGGGCAGATGGACGCTCGCCACCGGCGGCAATTACAGCGCCGCCGAGGCTAGTGCGGTTCCGGTGCGGGCCGTGAAGGCTGGCGCCTTCGTGATCACCGCACTGGCTTCCGGCATCAGCGGCGGCTTGCTCGGGCTGACGCTGCAGAGCGCGCGGCCGCTCATCGGCGGCGGCTACGAATTCAGCGCCATCACGGCGGTGGTGGTCGGCGGCGTGTCGATCGTCGGCGGCTTCGGATCGGTGCCGCGGGCCATTGCCGGCCTCATCTTCGTGCAACTGCTGACCAACGTCATGGTGCTCGACGGTGTGCGCACGCCAATCCAGGGTTTCGTGCTCGGCATCCTGATCGTCGGTGCCGTCGGCATGGATGCGGCGCTGCGCAAGCGGGGCGTGGCGTGATGCGTTTTCTTTCGCTTGTCTCGCAGCATCGCGTCGTCATCATTCTCGGCCTGACGCTCGTCATTTCCGCGCTGTTGGTCCCCGGCTACCTCTCGGCATCGACGCTCGGCCTCGGTCTCGACCGGGCGGCGACGATCGGCCTGATCGCGGTCGGCCTGACGGTGCTTTTGATATCGGGCCAGATCGACCTCTCCGGTGGCGCCGTGTTTGCCCTGGCCGGCATCGTATCGGTCATCCTGCAGCGAGAGATCGGCATCCTGCCTGCCGCGATCGCCGGCATCCTGGTCGGTACCCTGGCAGGCGCCATCAACGGCATGCTGGTCGTCGGCCTGAAGGTGAATTCGCTCGTGCTGACGCTCGCGACGATGCTGATCTTCCGCTCACTCGCGCACTGGATCACCAACAGCCAGCCGGTGACCGGAACCGACATCATGCTCTCCCTGGCGCTGGCCAAGATCTATCTCGATGTCTTCACCCTCCGCAGCGTGCTGTTCATCGCCCTGATCGTGCTGCTGCATTTCTGGCTGACGCGCACCATACCTGGGCGCAACGTCTTTGCGGTGGGGTCCAACCCGGCGGCTGCCAAGGAAAGCGGTATCGCCTCGGACCGTATCGTCTTTCTCGGCTTTGTCTTTGCCGGCACGCTTGCCGGCCTGGCGGGGGTTCTCCAGAGCCTCGTCACCAACACCGGCTCGCCTGTCTTCGGCTCGGAACTGACGGTCGCCGTCATTGCCGCGGTCGTTGTCGGCGGGACTCGTCTCGAAGGCGGCAAGGGATCCGCGCTCGGCACGCTCGGCGGCGTGCTGACGATCGGCTCGCTGACCATCGCGATGGAGTTCCAGTCCGTTCCCGCATACGTCCAGCAGGTCGTGTCCGGGCTTATCCTGATCCTGCTCGTCGTGCTCGATCGGGCCGTTACCACCAAGGGGAGGGCTCCGGGCACGCGCCCGGCGCTCGTTCGCGACAATCCAATCACTCAAGGAGGAACCACATGATTGGGAGGAAACGCATGATTGGCAAGAAAAGCATGCTTCACGTCGCCGCCATGGCGGCTGTGCTGGCATCGACGGGCTGGGCCAGCGCCAAGACGGTCTGCTACGTGACGGCAGCGGATTCGCATGCCTACGCGACGCCGGCCAACAAGGCGCTTCAGGCGCGCGCTGCGGAACTCGGCATCGAGATCCTGAGCCTCAGCCAGGATTTTGATGTCCAGAAAGGCACCGAGCAGCTCAACACCTGCGTTGCGCGCAAGGTCGATGGCATCATCCTGTGGCCGCTCGACCCGCAGGCATACATACCGGGGCTGGCGCGCGCGCAGCAGGCGAACATTCCGGCGATCCTCATCAATTCGCCGATGAGCGACGATGCCAAGCCGTTCATCAAGTCGTTCACCGGGCCTGATGTCTATGAGGAAGGCAAGCTGGCGGCGGACTCGCTGAGCAAGGCGCTGGGCGGCAAGGGCTCCGTCGTCATCATCGCCGGCCAGGCCGGCAACGGCACCACGATCGGCCGCGTCAGCGGATTTACCGACCGTCTCAAGGAAACCAATGCCGAGATCAACGTGCTCGACACGGTCAACGCCGACTTCGACCAGCAAAAGGCGCTGGTGGTGAGCCGCGATCTGATCACACGCTTCGGCGACCAGATCAGCGGTGTCTACGCCAATGACGACACGATGGCCCGCGGCTTCATCGACGCATGGAAAGAGGCGAACCCCTCCAAGGCCGCACCGCCGATCGTCGGCATCAATGGCCAGAAGGATGCGTTCGAATCGATCCGCACCAATGAGATGTACTCGACCATCGTCCAGTCGCCCGTCGAGGATGGCCGCCTGGCGATCAACACGATGGCCGAGATCATCGAGGGCAAGGAGGTCAAGGACCGGCTGCCGATCCCGCTGACAGTCGTCACCAAGGACAACGTCAACGCGGTCGAACCAGCGTTCTGATGCAGGAAGGCCGGCCCGCTGCACTCGGGTCGGCCTCGCCGCCGATTTCTTGGGGAGAGAAATTCTAATAGCGGCAACGGAATTGGAATAAACTAACTCTACAGAGTTTGTGGAATAAGCAATCTGCACTGGCGATCTGGTTTCCACCCGGACAGGACCACGCCATGCCTACCTTTTTGCGCTCGCCGTCAACCAAAGCAGGCATCTCCGGCCGCCTCCGTCAGGCGACGGGAGACAGGCCATGAGCAAGCACATTCCAGACCGTATCAAGGTGCTCTGGTTTCTGCCGACGCATGGCGACAGCCGCTATCTCGGCACGGCCGAGGGCGGCAGATCGGTCGATCTGCCCTATCTGACGCAAGTGGCGAAGGCGGCCGACACGCTCGGCTACTATGGCGTGCTGTTGCCGACCGGCCGCTCGTGCGAGGATTCCTGGGTGATCGCATCGGCTCTTGTGCCGATGACCGAACGCTTGCGTTTCCTTGTCGCTGTGCGGCCCGGTTTGCAGTCGCCGACGCTGGCCGCGCGCATGACTGCGACGCTGGACCGCATCTCCAATGGCCGCCTGCTGATCAACGTCGTCACCGGCGGCGATCCGCTGGAGAACAAGGGCGACGGCATTTTCCTGTCGCATGCCGAACGCTATGAGGTGACGCAGGAGTTCCTGCGCATATACAAGCGGGTGCTGAGCGGCGAGACGGTCGAGCATGACGGCAAGCATTTCCACATCGAGGACGGAAGGCTGCTGTTTCCGCCGGTGCAGACGCCTTACCCGCCGCTGTATTTCGGCGGTTCGTCCGATGCCGGGTCGACGGTGGCGGCGCAGGAGATCGACAAGTATTTGACCTGGGGCGAGCCGCCCGCCGATGTCGAGCGCAAGCTGGACAGCGTGCGTGAACTGGCGCAGAAGGCCGGCCGCAAGCTCTCTTTCGGCATTAGGCTGCATGTCATCGCCCGCGAAACCACCGAGGAGGCCTGGGCCGCTGCCGACAGGCTGATCAGCCGCCTCGACGACACGACGATCGCCTCGGCCCAAAAAGTCTTTGCGCGCATGGATTCGGTCGGGCAGGCGCGGATGAGCGCATTGCATGGCGGCGATCGTGCCAAGCTCGAGATCGCGCCCAATTTGTGGGCCGGCGTCGGCCTGGTGCGCGGCGGTGCCGGTACTGCCCTTGTCGGCGACCCCGACACGATCGCCGAGCGCATCGACGAGTACCGGCGCCTCGGCATCGATACCTTCATCCTGTCCGGCTATCCGCATCTGGAAGAAGCCTATCGCTTCGGCGAACTGGTGCTGCCGAAACTGCCGACCGACCATCCGGTAAAAGCCGCCGGCTCGTCCGTCAACACCGGTCCGTTCGGCGAGACCATCGCCGGCGACCACCGGCCGAAATCGCTCGCCAGCGCCTCGTGAACGCGCTCCCTCCGGCCCGCCGGTTGCGCGTCGCCATCCTTGGCGGCGGCTTTTCCGGCGCGGCGGTGGCCTGGCATCTGGCGCGGGCACCTCAATCGGAGCGCCTGTCGATTTCCGTCATCGAGCCGCGACCAGCGCTCGGCGGCGGCCTGGCCTATTCCAGCGAGGAACCGTCGCACCGGGTCAATGTCCCCGCAGTCAGGATGAGCATGGCTCCCGATGATCCGCAGCATTTTGCACGCTGGTTGGCTGGCAGCGGAGAACTCGAACACGACCCGGATGCCATCTGGAAGAACGGCGACGCTTTTCCGCGCCGTCGCGTATTCGGCCGCTACGTCGCCGAGCATCTGGCGCCGTATCTCGGTTCCGGCCTTGTCCATCATGTCGAAGGTTCCGCCACACGCGTGACACGCGATGCCAGTGGCGCGGGCTGGACCGTGCACACCTCTGCCGGACCGGTCGTCGCCGATATCCTCGTCCTGGCAGCGACGCATCCGCGGCCCGGAATTCCCAACGCGCTGGCCTCGCTGACGGAAGCGCCAGGTTTCGTCGCCGATCCGTACTCTTCCGCCGCGCTTTCAGGGATCGGGCCGGAGGCGTCGGTGCTGATCGTCGGCTCCGGGTTGACCTCGGCCGACATGGTCGCCGAACTTGACCGCCGTGGCCATCGCGGCCGTATCCTCGCGCTGTCGCGCCGCGGCCTGCGCTCGCGCGGCCACCCGGATATCAGGGGCGAGCCTTTTGGCGACTTTGCATCCGCGCCGGCCACGACGGCGCTCGGCCTGCTCAAGACCATTCGCGCGACGCTGGCGGCCGCGCGCGCCGCCAATGTCAACTGGCAGTCGGTCTTCGATCAGCTGCGCCTCCAGGGGCCGGTGCTGTGGGCCGCACTTGCGCCGCCGGAGCGGGCAAGGCTGGTGCGCCAGCTGCGCGTGTTCTGGGACGTGCATCGTTTCAGGATCGCGCCGCAGGTCGCCGCGGTGCTCGACCGGCGTCATGCCGCCGGTACAGTCGACACCATTGCCGCCAGGCTTGTCGCGTCGAACGACGAGGACGGCAGCCTGGCTGTCAGCTTTCAACGGCGCGGGCAGACCCGGATCGAGACGATGCGCTTCGCTGCCGTCATCAACACCACCGGTCCGGCCCATGGGCAGGCGCTGCAGCTGAACCCGGCGCTAAGCTCGCTGGCGGAAGCCGGCTTGATCAGGACGGACCAATATGGGCTTGGCATCGAGACAG
>NZ_RZPL01001240.1:0-651 GCF_004022805.1 Mesorhizobium sp. M7A.F.Ca.CA.002.04.1.1
ATGTCGGCGACTGCGCCGGCATGGCCGCTGACCTGTTCGAAACCTATGCGGTGACTGTCGTCGCCACCATGGTTCTGGCTGCCATCTTCTTTGGCGGCACCGCCGTGTTGGGTGCGGCCATGCTTTATCCGCTCGCCATCTGCGGCGCCTGCATCCTGACCTCGATCGTCGGCACCTTCTTCGTCAAGCTCGGTTCCAACGGCTCGATCATGGGCGCACTCTACAAGGGCCTGATCGTCACTGGCCTGCTGTCCATCGTCGGCCTCGGCGTCGCCACCCAGGTGACGCTCGGCTGGGGTGAGGTCGGCACGGTCGCCGGCATGGTCATCACCGGCAAGAACCTGTTCATCTGCGGCCTGATCGGCCTCGTGGTGACCGGTCTCATCGTGGTCATCACCGAATACTACACCGGCACCAACAAGCGCCCGGTCAATTCCATCGCCCAGGCGTCGGTCACCGGTCACGGCACCAACGTCATCCAGGGCCTCGCGGTCTCGCTGGAATCGACGGCGCTGCCGGCGATCGTCATCGTCGGCGGCATCATCTCGACCTATCAGCTTGCCGGCCTCTTCGGTACGGCGATCGCGGTCACGACGATGCTCGGCCTTGCCGGCATGATCGTTGCGCTCGATGCCTTCGGCCCGGTCACCG
>NZ_RZPL01001241.1:0-650 GCF_004022805.1 Mesorhizobium sp. M7A.F.Ca.CA.002.04.1.1
CTTATAGGTCGTGTAGAACAGCGAGCCCTGGAAATTGTCGCCGGCGCTGAGCAGCAGCACGTTCTGGCCTTCCAGCTTCTTGCGTTCCTGGGCAATCGCGGTGATTAGCCGGCCCGCGCCGCCGATGCACTCGCCCTTGGTCTCCTCGTCCGCCGAGCAGGTCGATTCATATTTGTTGTTGCCTTCGATGCGGCTGTGCCAGTCGTTGATATGCAGGATGTTCAGCGTGTAGTCGGCAAAGGACGCGCCGGCCGACAGGCCGAGGGCTGAGGCTGACAGGGCTGCAATGGCGGCAAGCTTCTTCATCTTCGTCTCCCGGAAAGCTGATCAGAGGCCATTAGCGCTCTTGCTTGACTGGAACATAACAGCCGGCGCTTTGGCCATGTTCCCATCGCGTTCCGGATGACGCAAGCGGAATCCGGGACCCTTTGCCGGCACAAAAAAGGACGGCGGCCAACCAGCCGCCGTCCTTGGAAAACGAATGGTCGTGGGTTCAGACGCGCCTTGTCAGCACGAAATTCTGACCGCTGGAGCTCGTGCAGTTGAGCTGGCTTGTCGACACCATCAGGCAGTTGAAGCTGACCGCGGTCTGGCGGATCAGCGAGGTGCCGTTGATCTGCACCGATGTGGCGCCGGTCATCGTGTAGCTG
>NZ_RZPL01001242.1:0-640 GCF_004022805.1 Mesorhizobium sp. M7A.F.Ca.CA.002.04.1.1
ACCGTGCATGGCGGCGTCACCACCATGATCTCGGCGGGGGAAGTCCACACGCCGGGCCGACCGCGCGATCTTGTCGGGCTGAAGGCGTTGGCGATCGCGGCGCAGCGCACCTTCTCCAACTTCCGTCCGAACGGCATGAAGATCCTGGCCGGGGCACCGATCCTGGAACCCGGCCTTACCGAGGAAGACTTCCGCAGTCTCGCCGAGGCCGGCGTGACGCTTGTCGGCGAGGTCGGGCTTGGCGGCGTCAAGGATGGGCCGACCGGCCGGAAGATGATCGCCTGGGCGCGCAAATACGGCATGACCTCGATGACCCACACAGGCGGCCCGTCGCTGCCCGGCTCCGGCCGCATCGGCGCGGATGTCGTGCTGGAGGTCGACGCCGACATCGTCGCCCACGTCAATGGCGGGCCAACCGCCCTGCCCGAGGCGGAAATACGGCAGATCTGCGAGAAGGGTTCGAGGGCGCTTGAAATCGTCCATAACGGCAATCTGCGCACCGGACTGTTCGTGCTCGACCTGGCAAGGCAGCGCGGCGAACTTTCGCGCGTCATCCTCGGCACCGACAGCCCGGCCGGATCCGGCGTCCAGCCGCTCGGCATCCTGCGGAACCTGACCATGCTGGGTTCGCTTGGTGGTA
>NZ_RZPL01001243.1:0-638 GCF_004022805.1 Mesorhizobium sp. M7A.F.Ca.CA.002.04.1.1
CAGGTTGACGACAGTGCTGGCGCTGATCGGCGCCTTCACCGTCTTTGCCTATGTCGCGCCGCTTGCCATCGAGGGCGGCGGTCTCAGCCAGATCGCGCTGCCCGGCATGCTGCTCGCCTTCGGCGTCGGCGCCGTCATCGGCAACATTGGCGGCGGCCAGGCCGCCGACCGGTTCGGTGCGACCCGCACCGTCGGCTGGTCGCTGGCGCTGAGTGCCGGCATGCTGGTCTTATTGTCGGTCATCCCGACCTTCCTGCCGCACCATATTGCCGGGCCGGCGCTGATGGCGATGATGGTGCCGTGGGGCATCGTCGGCTGGGCGTTCCCGCCGGCGCAGGCGAGCCGCATCATCAAGCTGGCGCCCGATGCCGCCCCGATCGTGCTGTCGCTCAACGCCTCGGCGCTCTATCTCGGCGTGGCGCTGGGTGCCGTGGTCGGTGGTGCCGTGCTGCGCTACGGCGCGCCGGCCGATCTCGGCCTGGTCGCCGCGATCTTCCCGATCGTCGGGCTTGGCGTCGTGGTCGCCGGCCGCTGGGCGGCTCGGCCTGTAGAAATGCCTGCCGAGTAGAGTCTTTGGCAAACGCTGGCCTTAGGGCGTGGCCGGCGGCAGATCAAAATCCAGCGCGGCGATCTCATCC
>NZ_RZPL01001244.1:0-634 GCF_004022805.1 Mesorhizobium sp. M7A.F.Ca.CA.002.04.1.1
CTACTGGATCGTTTACTGGAACAAGGAGTTGTTCGAGGCCAAGGGCCTCAAATATCCCGAAACCTTCGAGCAGCTGGTGGCCGCGGCCGAGGCGCTGACCGACCCGTCGACCAATACTTATGGTTTCGTCGCCCGCGGCATCAAGAACGCCAACACGCCGGTGTGGACATCGCTCATGCTCGGCTACGACATGACGCCACTCGACGCTCAGGGCAAGCTGCGCACGACGTCGCCCGAGGCGATCGAGGCCGCCGGGCTCTACCAGCGGCTGATGACCAAATCCGCGCCTCCAGGCGTCACTGGCTTCAACTGGGCCGAAGCGCAGTCCGCCTTCCTGCAAGGCAAGATCGGCATGTGGTTCGATGGCGTCGGCTTTGCCCCGCCGATGGAAAATCCGGAAAAATCGCGGGTGGTCGGCAAGGTCGGCTATGGCGTCATGCCCAAGGGTCCCAAGGCGCACGCGGCTGGCACCTTCGGCGACGGTATCGGCGTGACGGCCACCAGCGAGAAGAAGGAGGCCGCCTATCTGTTCTGCCAGTGGGCAGTGTCGCCGGTCATGGGCGCGCGCCTGCTGCAGGCAGGCGCCGGCGTACCGTTCCGCAAATCGGTGCTCGAAGATCCAAAGGTGCGCGAA
>NZ_RZPL01001245.1:0-634 GCF_004022805.1 Mesorhizobium sp. M7A.F.Ca.CA.002.04.1.1
CACAAGGCCTGAGCGTCCGATGGCCATCACGCTTCGTCAGTCCGATGCCGATTTCGAGCAACGTTTCGCCGCCTTCCTCACGACCAAGCGGGAGGTCTCCGCCGATGTCGATGCCGCGGTGCGCGACATCATCGCGCGCGTGCGCGCCGAGGGCGACGCGGCACTGATCGACTATACGCGGAAATTCGATCGCGCCGATTTGACCGGCCTCGGCATTGCCGTGTCTAAGGAAGACATCGCAACCGCCTACGAAACGGCCGACCCAAAGACGATCGAGGCGCTGGAGTTCGCGCGCGACCGCATCCGCTCGCATCATGAACGGCAGCGGCCGAAGGACGATCGCTATACAGATGCCGCCGGCGTCGAGCTCGGCTGGCGTTGGACGGCGATCGAGGCCGTCGGGCTCTATGTGCCGGGCGGTACGGCGAGCTATCCGAGCTCGGTGCTGATGAACGCCGTGCCGGCCAGAGTGGCCGGCGTCGAGCGCATCGTCATGGTCGTGCCGGCGCCGGGCGGCATCATCAATCCGCTGGTGCTGGTGGCAGCGGACATATCAGGCGTGTCCGAAATCTACCGCGTCGGCGGCGCGCAGGCGATCGCCGCCCTCGCCTATGGCACCGAGACAATCCCTGTC
>NZ_RZPL01001246.1:0-633 GCF_004022805.1 Mesorhizobium sp. M7A.F.Ca.CA.002.04.1.1
AGGTGGCTCGTCGTGCCTGCCATCGCCGCGATCTCGTCGCGCGAAACGCGTCGCGCAGGCACGTAGCCATGCGCCGCCAGCTTGTTCAACGCGTCGTCCCAGGCGCCAAGCTGTGCTTCGCACGTCGCGCCCCAGATCCAGCCGATGCGATCGAACCAGGCGTCGATCGCCTCGACCTTGCAGAAAGCCTCGATGCCGCCGATCGCGGCTTCGGATGCCTTGATGATCGAAAGCGCGTCGGTTCCGTCGCGCAGGGCGACAAGCGCGCTGTATTTGGTCCATGCCGAAAGCACCATTCCGGAATTGCGGCCGCTCGGGCCACCACCACAAATGTCGCGCTCTAAAATGACAACATCGAAGCCTGGATTGTGCTCCTTGAGGCGGATGGCCGTCCACAATCCAAGATACCCGCCGCCGACGATGCAGATGTCGGCCTGCGTTGCCTCTTCGAGCGGAGGCGCAAGGTCTGGGTCCTCGGGCAGGACCTGCCGCAGCCAATGGCTTCGCCAAACAATGTCCTTTTCCGTCAGTTGCATCACGATGCGCCTCTGGCCGACAGGCGGCGCTCCACCAGCCTGACCCAAAGGCTGGCGCCAATCGGCAGGATTGCGTCGTTGAAGTCGTAGTTGGTGT
>NZ_RZPL01001247.1:0-631 GCF_004022805.1 Mesorhizobium sp. M7A.F.Ca.CA.002.04.1.1
TCCTACCGCCGATTGAGCGCCTCCCCTTCACAGGAATGACAGCGCCGACCGTCTTGCTGCGGCGTTCAGCAAAGGGCGGTGTCCCTCCTCACCGCAAACGCCGCCTGCACCGCGCGATTGACGGTGACCGGCAGGATCGACATGTGGTTCTCGCCGGCATGCAGTTCGAAACTGGCGCGCACGCCCGGGAGAGCATCAAGACGCTGCGCCATTGCCCGCGCGAATGCGTCGGTGCGTGTCACCTTTTTCTGCTTCAGGCGCTTTTCCTCGTCCTCGGCGCCAATCTGGAACGGCGCCAGCTTCTCGGTCTCGTACTCGCCGGCCGACAGGATCATGGTCGCCGCCAAACCATCGGGAATGGCGGCCTCGAAGGCTTCGAGAAAGCGGTCGATGGCACGCTCTTCCCAATAGATGGCGGGGCTCGCCGCGATCCAGGTCTGAAAGGAAGAAGGCCGCGTGAACAGGGCGTAGAGCGCAAACAGGCCACCGAAAGAATGGCCGTAAAGCGCCTGGCGGCTGGCATCGACCGTGACCCGGCTGGCGACCCACGGCTTCAGCTCATCCTCGATGAAAGCAAGGAATTTCCCTGCCCCACCGGTCCGGACTTCGGACGTGCCTTCGTGGAAGGGCG
>NZ_RZPL01001248.1:0-626 GCF_004022805.1 Mesorhizobium sp. M7A.F.Ca.CA.002.04.1.1
GCACGAAGGTGCCGTCGCCGGGCACACCGCCGCCGGGATTGTCCCAGATATCGGCGATGACCACCGGCTTGCCCGGATTTTCTGTGCGCACGGCCAGCGCCCGATCGATGCCGTCGGCAGCACTCAGCATCGTCATCGCCGTCTTTTCGCGCAGCGCGTAGAGTTCCCGCCCGAGCCGTTCCGCCAGCGCGTCGCCCTTGGCCTTGTCATTGTCGGTGACGACCAGGATGCGCGTGCCCATCTCGGGCACATCGGCCGCCATGAAGCCGTGGATGACGGAGACCGACAGCACGCCGTCCTTGCCGTGCAGCGCCTTGATGCGATCGACGAAGGACCGCATCGGCTCGCGGCTGGTCGGCAGCACCTGGATCATGCGGCAGTCGAAGGTCGAAATCACAGGGTTGATCTCACCGCGCACTGCTGCCAGGCCAAGCTCGACGACATGTTCGCCGCGCTCGTAGAAATCGGTGTGCGGAAATTCGAGGAAATAGGCGAGAATGTCGGAGGCCGCGACGCGCTTCGGTGTCAGATGGCTGTGCGGATCGAGTTCCACGGCGATCACCACCTCCGGCCCGACCATTGCGCGAACCCGTTCGAGCAGATCGCCTTCGCAATCGTCATAGCCT
>NZ_RZPL01001249.1:0-626 GCF_004022805.1 Mesorhizobium sp. M7A.F.Ca.CA.002.04.1.1
TCGTCTCGGCCGTAAAGGCGAGGCGGTTCTCGACGCCCGAGACCTGCTCTTCGACACGGGCTGCCGCGGCCGCCGCGCTCGAGGCGAGACGCTCGTCGGCGCCGGCAAGCGCCTGCTCGATTTCGCGGGCATGCACGGCCATTTCCTGGCCGGTCCGCCTTGCGCGTTCGGCAACCCGTTGCTCGGTATCGGCAAAGGCGCCGACGATCGTCTCGGCATGCTCGCCGATCGTGGTGGTGCTGCTGGCGATGCGCGACACCAGACGCTGATCCGCGTCGTCGAAGATACGGCCGATTTCCGAGGCGCGGCTCGACAGCGCTTCCGAACCCTCGGCGATGCGCGAGACGAGCTGCTGGTCGGCGGCATCGAAGATGCGGCCAAGGTCCGATGCGCGTGCGGCAAGCGCTTCGGCCGATTCGCCGATCCGCATGCCGAGCCGCTGGTCGGCGCCTTCGAAGTTGCGCAGGATGTCGCCGGCGCGCGCGGCCAGCGACTGGGCCGTTTCGATGGCGCGGGCGACCAGCTTCTGGTCGGCGGCATCGAACGTGCCTGCAATTTCGCTTGCACGAGCTGCCAGATGGTCGGCGGTGTCCTGAGCCCGGGCGGTCAGCTGATCTGCGGTTTCC
>NZ_RZPL01000124.1:0-10289 GCF_004022805.1 Mesorhizobium sp. M7A.F.Ca.CA.002.04.1.1
TCCGGCCTGAGTGAGGCGGTGCGTCGCCTGGAAGTGCAGCTCGGTGTCAGGCTGTTCAACCGCACGACGCGCAGCGTTGTCCCGACCGAGGCGGGCCTCAGCCTTCTGGAGCGGCTCGGCCCGGCGCTGTCGGAGGTGGAGGCGGCGCTGGACGTGGTGAACGGCTTTCGCGACAGGCCGGCTGGCTCGTTGCGTCTCAACGTGCCGGTCAGTGCTGCGCGGCTGATATTGCCCGATATCGTGCCGGGTTTCCTCGCCGCCTATCCCGGTATCCGGCTGGAGGTGATCGCCGACGAGAACTTCGTCGACGTGCTGGCGGCCGGCTGCGATGCCGGCATCCGCTATGACGAGCGGCTGGAGCAGGACATGATCGCGGTGCCGATCGGACCGCGCGTGCAGCGTTTCGCCACGGCCGCCAGCCCTGCCTATCTTGATCGCCATGGCCGCCCGCAACACCCGAGCGACCTGCTTGGCCACTCCTGCGTGCGTGGGCGCTTTGCCAGCGGTGCGATGCTGCCCTGGGAATTCGAGCGAGACGGCGAGGTGGTGCGGGTCGATCCGACAGGCCCCTTGATCGTGCGGATCGGCGGGGCGACGGATCTTGCCGTCGACGCGGCTATTGCCGGCACCGGCATCATCGGCCTCTTCGAGGGCTGGCTGCGCCCTTACTTCGACAGCGGCGCTCTTGAGCCCGTGCTCGAACCGTGGTGGCAGAGTTTTCCCGGACCGTTTCTCTATTATCCCGGCCGGCGCCTGGTTCCGGCCCCGCTGCGGGCGTTCATCGACTATATCAAGGGCGGCAAGGCCTGACCTGTTTCCGGCGCCGTCACCCCACCCGGCGCTCCGCGCCGACCTTCCCATTGAGGGGAGGTAGGGCGCCGCGCTCTTCTAGCTCCCCTTGATGGGAAGGTCGCGCCGTAGGCGTGGGTGGGGTGACTGCCGAGCCGCAAACAAAAAGGCCGCCCGGAGGCGGCCTTTTCGATTGTCTGAAGCTGCGAAGTGCTTAGCGCTTGGAAAACTGGAAGCTACGACGGGCCTTGGCCTTGCCGTACTTCTTGCGCTCGACGACGCGGCTGTCGCGGGTCAGGAAGCCGCCCTTCTTGAGCACGGCGCGCAGCGTCGGCTCGTAGTAGGTCAGCGCCTTGGAGATGCCGTGACGCACGGCGCCAGCCTGGCCGGAGAGACCGCCGCCGACGACTGTCGCGACGATGTCGTACTGGCCGGCGCGGTTGGAGGCGATGATCGGCTGGTTGAGGATCATCTGCAGGACCGGACGCGCGAAATAGGTCGCGAATTCCTTGTCGTTGACGATGATCTTGCCGGAACCCGGCTTCACCCAGACGCGCGCAATGGCGTTCTTGCGCTTGCCGGTGGCATAGGCGCGGCCCGACTTGTCGAGCTTCTGGACGTGGACGGGGGCCGCCGGCTGGGTATTGGTGTTGCCGGTGGCGGCGCCCAGTTCTGCGAGCGAGGAAAGCTCAGCCATCTTATGCGACCTTCTTGTTCTTGGCGTTCAGCTTGGCCACGTCGAGCACGACGGGCTGCTGGGCGACATGCGGATGCTCGGCGCCTGCATAGACGCGCAGGTTCTTCATCTGGCGACGGCCGAGCGGGCCACGCGGGACCATGCGCTCAACGGCCTTCTCGACGACACGCTCGGGGAAACGACCCTCGAGCAGCTGGCGCGCGGTGCGCTCCTTGATGCCGCCTGGGTGGCCGGTGTGCCAGTAATAGACCTTGTCGGTGAATTTCTTGCCGGTGAACACCACCTTGTCGGCATTGATGACGATGACGTTGTCGCCGTCGTCGACGTGCGGGGTGAAGGTCGGCTTGTGCTTGCCGCGGAGATGATTGGCGATGACAGTGGCCAGACGACCGACGACGAGACCTTCGGCGTCGATCAGGATCCACTTCTTCACCACATCCGCAGGCTTCTGCGAAAAGGTTGTCATGTTTTCTGCTCTCGGTTCTGACCTTCATAAGAGAAGGCGTTTCTTGTTGCTTGGATTGGCGAAAGGCGCTTGCCCGCCGCCAATAACAAAACGGCGGCCTTTGCGGGCCGCTGCTTCGTGGAGGCTTATAGGCGAGGGTGGTGACCGCGTCAAGGCGAACGAAAAGGTAGATATCAGGTAAAATGTAGCAAAAACAATAACTTGAACAAAAGGTATTATTTTACCACATCACCATTCCGCTTCGGCGGGATCGAATAGGTGCCGATGGCATGCGCCACCGTGTGTCCGTCTGGGCCGGCAACGATGTCGATGTCGAACACCATCAGGCTCTTTCCCAGCTTCAGGATGCGGCAATGGCCGTCGATCGGTCCTGCCTCGGCCTTGCGCACGAAATTGATGTCGAGGTTGACGGTGACCGAAAGCGCATCCGGCCCGGCATGGCTGAGCACGCAGACGTAGCCGCCAATGTCGGCCAGCGTGAACAGCGAGGGGCCGGACACCGTGCCGCCGGGACGCAAATGCCGTTCGCCGGCGTTGAGCCGCACGGTGCAGCCGCCCGGGAACACGTCGATCGCCTCGAAATATTTGAACTGCTCATTGAGCTGCGGATAGACGGTTTCCATCAGCGCATTGACTTGTTGCGCGGTCAGCACGGGCTTGAGGTTGGTCTGGGCGGGCATGTCTTGGTCTCTCGCTTTGCGCCAGGCCTGTATGAGCGCAGCGCGGCATTTCTGACAACCTTCGTCCCCTGGCGCAAGCGATCGGTGTTGGACGAAACCTGATCCGGTATTAGATAGTCTGGCAGCCCCAGCGGAATCGCGGAGAACCCTATCCATGGCCGAAATCCTTGCCATCAAGCCTGCCGCCGTTGAGGGTCCGGTGGTTGCACAACTGGACAAGGGCGTGCTGCGCCTCACACTCGCCAATCCGCCTGCCAACGCGCTGTCGCTGGCGGTGATGGCGGCGCTGACGGCCGAACTCGAGCGCGCCAGGGCCGACAAGGCCGTTCGCGTCATCGTCTTGTCGGCTGCCGGCAAGGTGTTCTGCGCCGGCCATGATCTCAAGGAAATGACCGCGCGCCGCACTGACGCCGATCATGGCAAGGCCTTTTTCGCAGAGACGTTTGCCGCTTGTGCGACGCTGATGCAGGCGATCGTGCGTCATCCAGTGCCTGTCATCGCCGAGGTTGACGGCCTGGCCACCGCCGCCGGGCTGCAACTGGTCGCCAGCTGCGACCTGGCGATCGCTTCGCATGAGGCGACCTTCTGTACGCCGGGTGTCAACATCGGCCTGTTCTGCTCGACGCCGATGGTGGCGCTGTCGCGCAACGTCTCGCGCAAGCATGCGATGGAGATGCTGTTGACCGGCGAGACCATTGATGCGGCAACCGCCAAGGAATTCGGCCTGGTCAACCGCGTCGTGCCGCGTGAATACCTGAATCAGATCGTCACCAAATACGCGCAAACCATTGCTTCCAAATCATCTTTGGTGGTCAAGACGGGCAAGGAGGCGTTTTACTCGCAGGCCGAAATGGGGCTGGCGGATGCTTACACCTATACCGGCCGGATCATGGTCGAAAACATGCTCGCGCGCGACGCCGAGGAAGGCATCGGCGCCTTCATCGGCAAGCGCAAGCCGGAATGGACGGACGAATAGGAGCAGCACCATGGAGCCGCGAATCTCTATCGTTACCATCGCCACCGATGATCTGGACCGCGCGGTGCGCTTTTACGAGGCTATGGGCTTGAAGCGGCATGCCGGTATCACCGACGGTGTCGCCTTCTTCCAGATGGGCGGCGTCATTCTTGGTCTGTTCCCACGTGCCAGCGCAGAAGAGGATTCCGGCATCGCCTTCGCCGCGGCGCCATCGGCGGTCTACCTCGCCTACAACACCCGCTCCGACGCCGAAGTCGACGACGTGCTCGCCAGGGCGGAAAAAGCCGGCGGCCGCATCGTCAAGCCGGCCGGCCGCGCCTTCTGGGGCGGCTGGTACGGCTACTTCGCCGACGCCGACGGGCATGTCTGGGAAGTGGCGCACAATCCGGCCTTTCCGATCGCGGAAGACGGCACGATTTCGCTACCTGGCTGATGGCCCATCGCAAGCAGCTGACGCGGCTCAAGGCTCCCTATCTGAAGCGCATCCTGCTCGATGCCGTGCGGGTCGAGGATTGGGAAAAATATCCATGGAACCTGCCGCTGTTTCGCGGCCACGACTTCGAACTCGAATTCACCACGCCGATCACCATCATCGTCGGCGAGAACGGCACCGGCAAATCGACGCTGCTCGAGGCGATCGGTGCGCTGGCCGGCTATGACGAAGCCGGTGGCGGCAAGGGATATAGGCCGGTCGACCATTCCAGCGCCATCGACAAGAGTGGTGCCGCGCTGGCCAACGCATTCCGCGGTCACTGGCTGCCGAAAGTCACCGCCGGCTGGTTTTTTCGCGCCGAATCCTTCTACTCCGTGGCCCGATATCTCGATCAGGCGGCACTGGAAGACCCTTTTAGGCCCCCGCCGCCGGACTTCCTGTCCTGGTCGCATGGCGAGGGCTTTATCCGTTTTTTCGAGGAGCGCTGCCGCAGGCAAGGCATCTACATCCTCGACGAACCCGAAAGCGCACTGTCGCCGACGCGACAGATCGAGCTGCTCAAGATGCTGCGGCGCATGGACCAGTCGGGCACCGCGCAAGTGATCATGGCGACGCATTCGCCGCTGCTGATGGCTTGTCCTGGCGCGCGGCTGTTCCGCATCAGCCGGTTCGGGCTCGATCCCACGGATTTCAGCGATACCGATCATTTTCGCATGATGCGCGACTTCTGCACCGATCCGCAGGCCTTTATGGAGGAAGCGCTGCGGGAGGATGACGCGTGAGCGCCGGCGATGATGACCTCAACTGGCGCGTCGAGCAGGCGTGCCGCGAAGGCTGGCCGGCGGCGACCGAGACGTTGGTTGATGGCTGGCTTCTGCGGCGATCGGGCGGACGGATCCGGCGTACCAATTCGGCCAATCCCTTGCGCGGCGAGCGTGGCGCGCCCGACAAAGTGATCGACGCCGCAGAGTCCTTCTACGTCGGCCACGGTCAGGCGCCGATGTTCCGAGTGCCTGATATCGCCGCCGAGCTCGAAACCGCACTCGACCATCGCGGCTACCAGCCGGAAGGCGGGACGATCCATCTCCATGCCGGGATCGGCGATCTGGCTGAAGTCCGCGACGAGCGGGTCGCTGTTTCGCCTGTGCCAGGCGAAGACTGGCTCGCGGCGCGCTTCCGCATGGAGGCTTATGACGACATCGATCGCCGCGTCTTTCGCGAGATGACCGGACTGATCGTCGGCGACCGGGCGTTCGTGTCCTGTACACGAGACAGCGAAATTGCCGCCTTGGCCTATGGCGTCATCCGCAATGGGCTGCTTGTGGTGGAATCGGTTGAAACCGACGGCCGTTTCAGGCAGCAAGGCCTGGGCCGCAAGACGGTGGGCGTCCTGATCGACTGGGCACGACAAACGGGTGCGTCAGCTGCATGCCTGCAGGTGGTGGCCGACAACACGCCGGCTCGCGCCCTCTACGCCTCGCTTGGGTTCAGCCGTGAACTTTACCGATACCACTACCGCAGGAAGCCGCATGAACCACGATAGCTACGACAACACTTACATTGCCGGCATCCTCAATTCGGTGAAGACCATCGCCATGGTCGGCGCGTCCGCCAATGATGTGCGGCCAAGCTATTTCGTGCTGAAATATCTGCTGGCCAAGGGATTTTCGGTGTTTCCGATCAATCCTGGCCAGGCCGGCAAGGAGATCCTCGGCCGGATGACCTATGCGAGGCTCGCCGATATTCCGGAGCCGATCGACATGGTCGACATCTTTCGCGCGCCGGCGGCGGTGCCCGGCATCGTCGACGAGGCGTTGCGGCTCGATCCCTTGCCGAAAGTGATCTGGATGCAGCTTGGCGTGCGCCATGACGAAGCAGCCGCGCGCGCCGAGGCCGCCGGCATCAAGGTGGTGATGAACCGCTGCCCCAAGATCGAATATGGCAAGCTGTCCGGCGAGATCGGTTGGACCGGCGTCAATTCCGGCGTGCTGTCGTCGAAGAAGCCGCTGATGCGGTCGGGATTCCAGAGTTTTGGCGTGCGGCAGAAGTAGTGCACGTCGCTCAAAAGTGCGCAGCGGTTTTGGGATAACGACGTGCACCAAAAGCAAGGCCTGACGCGCGATGCGCCTTAGGCGCAAAATTATTCCTTAGGCCAGCGCATTTTCTCGGGCCTCGGCCGCAGATCGCTAGCCGAAGGGTATTTTCTTCTTTGCATTCGCGCTCATGCTTCGCCAAGAATGCCCGGCGATTTCAAGAGTTTCAAAAGGGAGGTTTTCAGTGACCCGCACGCCAGGTTTCAACACGCTCGCCGTCCACGCCGGTGCCAAGCCCGATCCGGCGACCGGCGCGCGCGCCACGCCGATCTACCAGACGACCTCCTTCGTCTTCGACGACGCCGACCATGCCGCCTCGCTGTTCGGGCTGAAGGCCTTCGGCAACATCTACACCCGCATCATGAACCCGACCCAGGCAGTGCTGGAAGAGCGCATGGCGGCCCTCGAAGGCGGCACGGCGGCACTCGCGGTCGCCTCCGGCCATGCCGCGCAGGTGATCGTGTTCCACAATCTGATGCAGCCGGGCGACAATTTCGTTGCCGCCAACAAGCTTTACGGCGGTTCGATCAACCAGTTCGGCCATGCCTTCAAGAATTATGGCTGGGAGGTGCGCTGGGCCGACACCAATGACATCTCGACCTTCGAGAGCCAGATCGACGACAGGACCAAGGCGATCTTCATCGAGAGCCTCGCCAATCCGGGCGGCACCTTCGTCGATATCGAGAAGATCGGCGACATCGCGCGCAAGCACGGCCTGCCGCTGATCGTCGACAACACACTGGCCTCGCCCTACCTCATCCGGCCGATCGAGCATGGCGCCGACATCGTCGTCCATTCGCTGACCAAATTCATCGGCGGTCACGGCAATTCGATCGGCGGCGCCATCGTCGACGGCGGCACCTTCGACTGGTCGAAATCGGGCAAATACCCGATGCTGTCGGAACCGCGCCCCGAATATGGTGGTCTTGTCCTGCACGAAACCTTCGGCAATTTCGCCTTCGCCATTGCCGCGCGCGTGCTCGGCCTGCGCGATCTCGGCCCGGCGATCTCCCCGTTCAACGCCTTCCTCATCCTGACCGGCCTGGAAACCCTGCCGCTGCGCATGCAGCGCCACTGCGACAATGCCGTCACCGTTGCCGCCTGGCTGTCCAACCACCCCAAGGTCGCATCGGTGAATTACCCCGGCCTGCCCTCAGACAAGAACAACGCGCTGCAGAAGAAGTACTCACCACTTGGCGCCGGCGCCGTGTTCACCTTCGCGCTGAAGGGCGGCTATGACGCGGGCGTCAAATTCGTCGAGGCGCTCGAGCTGTTCTCGCACCTCGCCAATGTCGGCGACACCAAGTCGCTGGTCATCCACCCGGCCTCGACCACGCACCGCCAGCTTTCCGACGAGCAGAAGGTCAAGGCCGGCGCAGGACCGGACACGGTGCGGCTTTCGATCGGCATCGAGGACGTCAACGACATCGTCGCCGACCTCGAACAGGCGCTAGCCAAGGTCTGATCGATCATGAGCGAGTCAAACTTTCTTTCCATCGGCGTCGACGCTGTCGACGCCGAACAGGGTGCACCGGCGCCCGACCGGCTGATCTCGGGCGATCCCAAATTCCGCACCTGGAATGTCGAGGAGCGCGACGGCGGCCTCTATGCCGGCATATGGGAATCGACCCCGGGCAAATGGCGCATCGTCTATGACGAGTGGGAGTTCTGCCACATCCTGTCCGGCGTTTCGGTGATCGCGGAGGACGGTGGGCAAGCGCGCACCGTCAAGACCGGCGACAGCTTTGTGCTGAAGCCCGGCTTCAAGGGCAGCTGGGAAGTGCTTGAAACGACTCGCAAGGAGTATGTGATCAAGCTTTGATCTCGCGTCGCCATGATGCTCGCGATCGGGGGGACAAACCGCTGTCCTGCCGAGCTATTTCAGAGGCAGAAAGAGTTCAACGACCACTTCGCGTAGCGGGCCCTCCGGGAAGTGGGACAGATGTCGTTGGCAATAGATCGGAAAGTCGCGTGCTTCCTCGCCGCTGGCCGGAAGCCATTCACGATAAAGATAAAGTGCTGCGGGTTCGAGATTGTTGGTATTGCCAGGGTAGCGCAGCACCGCGCAGCGCCCGCCGGGGATCACGCCAGCCTTCATCTGCCCGTCATTCGCCTCGATCGGCCGGTCTGTCCCGGCACAAATGTCCATGCTGTAGTCAGCCGGGACCGCGGGCTCCCTTTCGGAACGGAAGACGTTGAAGGTCGGGCTTGTCTCGGGCGACAAGCCCGCCGCCTTACGCCAGGCGATGAACCGCTGGATGGTGTCCTGGAGCGTCGCCCGGTCTCCGCGGTGCTCCATGATCGCCACCGGCGTCGGGGGCACATCGCGGATCGTCACGTCGTCGTGTTCAAAGATTATCTGCATAAGCGTGTTCCTTGCTTTTTCGAGGGGCCCGAAGGCCATGAGCCACGACCCCCAGTCGGGAGACTTCCGGAACGACGACGGCGATTGTCCGAACCGTTGCCGAAAGGCGCGGGCGAAGGCATCCGGCGCGTCGTAACCGGCATCCATGGCTATGTCGGTGACGCTTTGGGCGTCACTTTCGGCAAGTCTGTACGAAGCACGCTTCATGCGGGCGAGCTGGACATAGCGATGCACGGACACCCCGAAGGTGGACGTGAACTGCCGGTGGAAATGATATTTCGAGAACGCCGCGACACCGCTCAACGCCTCCAGCCCCAGATCGTCATCCAGATGCTGGTCTATATGGTCTAGCACCCGCTGCATTCGGGCTGGGTAGTTTTCAAGTGCGGCCTTCAACGTCTCTTTCTCCGTGACGACACCAGTTAGGCCTTTCCGAATATATCGCGCTCGACCGATCTTGCGATTTGGCATGGATCGACAGGGGCTGCCAGCAACGGCCTTCAGGCTCTCCCCCAAGCTTGTGCTGCCTGCGTATGACTATTTCGCTGGAACTGGCTGAGACAGCTTCCGGTGCCTTGTCGTGGAAGGGCATCGTGGGCGGTCCGGTGAGCCGACCTTGTGGTTGCTGCTGGCGCTATGGCTGGAATAGGCCGGCGACCAAATCCGCGCTTCGTCAAAAGCCGACGGCGAGCCTTTCCAGCCCATGGAAGTGGTAAGTGTCGCGGAAGCTTGGCCTTTCGGCAAGATGCAGCTTCGGGTGCCGTTCGAACAGGGTTTTCAGCGACACCTGCAATTCTAGCCTGGCCAGCGGCGCGCCGATGCAGAAATGGATGCCGGCGCCGAATGACACGTTCTTCTGGTCCGGACGATCGGGCCGGAAAGCTTGCGGTTCGGCGAAGGCGCGCGGGTCATGATTGGCCATGCCCAGCATCAGCCCGATCGTCTGGCCCGGCTGCACGACAATGCCAGGCGCGACTTCGATCTCCTGATAAGCGTAGCGCGTGAACATGTGCAGCGGCGCGTCGAAGCGCAGGCATTCCTCGACCGTTGCCGCGGTCGCTTCGGGTGAGCCGAAGAAGCGGCTGACATCGCCGCCTTGCATAAGGATCGCACGGACAGCGTTGCCGGTCTGATGCACTGTCGCTTCATGACCGGCATTGAGCAGCAGGATCGCCGAGGACACCATCTCGTCCTCCGACAGCTTTTTGCCGTCCTCCTGCGCCGAGATCAGCAGCGACAGCAGGTCGTCGCCAGGGTTCTTGCGTCGCTCGGTGACATGGAAACGCAGGAAATCGGCAAATTCGCCCGCGGCTCGGTTGGCCGTCTCTTCGATCGCGCGCGTGCGGCCATGCATGTACATGGCAACCATCTGGTGCGACCAGTCGAGCAGTTGCGGCCCCATGTCGACCGGCACACCGAGCATTTCGGCAATGATGGTGATCGGCAAGGGCGCCGCGAAGGCAGGCAACAGGTCGACCGTCTTGCCTGGTTCGAAACGGTCGATCAGCTCGTTGGCCAAAGCCTCGACACGCGGCCGCAGCCGTTCGACCTGACGCGAGACGAAGGCGCGGTTGACCAGTGTTCTCAGCCGCGTGTGCACCGGCGGCTCCAGTTCCAGCATCGAATTGGCTTCGACGCCGTCGAAAGCCCTGAGATGGCTGCGGTCCTGTCCGATACCGCGACTGTCTGGAATGCCGGCCGGATTCTGGCGGCCGAAACGGCGGTCGCGCAGCAGCCGGTTGACGTCGTCGAAGCCGCCAAAGCACCAGAAGCCGAATTCTTCCCAGAAG
>NZ_RZPL01001250.1:0-625 GCF_004022805.1 Mesorhizobium sp. M7A.F.Ca.CA.002.04.1.1
GCGTCTCGCCACCCTGTTCCGGCTGCGAAGCCGCATCGCCAGCTGGTGCCGCCTCGGCAATGGTTTGCGTGAGGTGTTCGCCCGCAGGGGCTGTGTCGTCGAGCTGGTCCTCGTCGATCACCACCAGCAGATGCCGCTCCTCGGTCAATCTTGCCAGCCCCGCCGGGTAGGAGGCCGTGCCGCCCGGGACAAGGCGCTTGACGATGCGGTCGCTCTCGGCTGCGACGTCGGCAACCAGTGCTGCCAGCGTCTCCGGCAGGATGCCCAGTGCCGAAAATCCTTCCGAGGCCGCCTCAACGTTGCCCCTGGCATCGACAAAGGCGATGAAATGACCATCCTCGGTGAAGCCGCTAATGGCGCGCGCGGCGATTTCGCCGGCACTGCGTGACCCTGTCTGAGCCGCCGGCACTGCCAGCATGATCGCCTTCTCGGCGTCCGGCATGGTCACCGCACTGGCCAGGAAGCCGACGGCGCGGCTGGTCATGCCGGTCGCCAGCCGCACCATGATGGCGCGGTCGCTGCCAATCTCGGGAAATCCGCTGGTCGCCATGATCTGGCGCCTGGCGATCACGGGCAACTGCGCCGAGGCGCCTATGATCGCCTCGATGTCGGGATAACCGAACAT
>NZ_RZPL01001251.1:0-621 GCF_004022805.1 Mesorhizobium sp. M7A.F.Ca.CA.002.04.1.1
CGCTAGGACCTCATCGTTGGCCGCACGGATGAAGCAGGATACAATCCCACTTGCTGTCCAATGGGAGCCGTTCCACGGAATTCGCCGAGAAACTTTCTGTCACAGTCACGCCAGCAATGGCCCGCCTTATCCGCCAAAAAGTCGAAGACGGCTCTTTCGGCTCGGCGAGCGAAGTCATCCGCGCGGCGCTCCGGGCCTTCCAGCGCGAGGAAGAGGAGCATGCCGAGCGCCTAGCCGCGATCCGGGCCAAGATAAAGGCTTCGATCGAAGATACGCGTCCCGCTATTCCGCTGGATCACGCCATCGCGCAAGTGAGGGAACGAATCGCGCAATTGGCGTACGACAGCGATGACGACGGACCCTCCTGACATAAGAAGTTCTACTCGGCGGGCTCGACACCCACGCTTGGCAACCCAGGCTTCCCCGCCTCAGCAGGATTTCGCCTGACATAGGCAGCCTTCAAACTCTCCGAAGTCTCGCGCGAGCCGTCATGGCTCCAGCCGGGAGGCTTGATCAGATAGTTCAGGCGATCGCTCAAGGTCAGACCGGGCGCAAAGGCATCCCTGAGCATGCCGATCCATTCATGGAATGCCACTTTCAGCGGATTGAGGGTGCCGAGAT
>NZ_RZPL01001252.1:0-612 GCF_004022805.1 Mesorhizobium sp. M7A.F.Ca.CA.002.04.1.1
GGTGAACGGCCGCGCATGCACCTGCATGTGCCGGCCCAGCTCGACTGCCCAGAGCGCATAGCAGGCAGCCGAGAGGACAGCGGTAAGATCGCCACTGCTGAACCCGGCTATCCCATCCGACAACAGCAGGGCTCCAACAAGGGTCAATCCGGCGGCGATTGTAAGACTCGCTGTCGGACGTTCGCCTACGAGAAACCAGGCGGCCAGCGGTGTCATTACCGTTGCCGTGCTTACCAGGAAGCTCGCATTGGTGACGGAGGCCCCGAGATAGCAAAGCTGCTGGAGCGTGATGGAGATGGCAAACAGCGCGCCCACCTTGGCCAAGCTGGAAAAATAGTCCGGCCCGAGCGGAAGCCGCTTCTCCATGAAGACAAAGGGCAGCACAAGCAGCCCGCCGATCAGGCATCGCAGACCCACAGCACTCAGCGCGTCGAGATGCACAAGCACCATCTTTTGCGAGACATTGCCGAAGCCCCACAAAGCGGCTGCAAACAGCAGCAGCAAATTGGCTCTTGTCCTGGACACGCGCCCCCCTCGAACCAAGCCTTTCGTTGACTTGGTCGCCTTAATTTAGCAAAGCCTAAACAGCCTGCCGTTACGGCAGCGCTTGAG
>NZ_RZPL01001253.1:0-609 GCF_004022805.1 Mesorhizobium sp. M7A.F.Ca.CA.002.04.1.1
TCGATATCCTCTTCCATCGCATCGCCGATATAGACCAGCGCATTGACCTTAGCGGTTGCCGTCTGTTTCAACGCATGCGCCAGCACCTTGCCGATCTGGGTGTGACCGCTGCGGCACTCGATCCGCGTCATCAGCTGCTTCAAGGCATTGGTGTCGCTCACGAAAGCGGACGAACGGCACTCGCCAAGACCGCGAAAATAAACCAGTTGCACGCTGAGGGTTCCTGCCTTGCCGACGGCGTCGAACATCTGGCCCTGCAGCGTGCAGGCCAGATCCCAGGTTGGCTGGCGGCTCATCGTCGCGTCGAGAGCAAGGATCAGCCTGCCCGAACCGGTCGCCGATGCGGCAAGTGTCCTCGCCTGGCGAATGAAGGCGTCGATCTCGCCAGCGTTGGATTGAGGCTTGATCGGCGCAGGATTGGTCCTCGCTGGCACAGGTTGCTTCTTATCGCTCATAAAAAACAAGATGTGGCGTTGCCACATCGCTTGCAAGCCCCACATCGGGTGGCACAAAGGGCCAGACGGTGATGCCACCTGGGGTCAGAGCAGGCCGAGGTCGGCAAGCTCGCGCCTGAGTTTCGGCGGCATCTCGATCAGTCCGGCCTTGCCC
>NZ_RZPL01001254.1:0-608 GCF_004022805.1 Mesorhizobium sp. M7A.F.Ca.CA.002.04.1.1
GCGCAGCACGGCGCGCACGCGCTCGACCAGCAGGCGCTGTGAGAAGGGTTTGCGGATGAAATCGTCGGCGCCCATCTTGAGACCGAACAATTCGTCGATCTCGTCGTCCTTGGAGGTCAGGAAGATCACCGGCAGGTCGGACTTCTGGCGCATCCGGCGCAGCAGTTCCATGCCGTCCATGCGCGGCATCTTGATGTCGAGAATGGCAAGGTTCGGCGGGCGTGCCGCCAGGCCTTCCAGCGCCGACGCACCATCCGTGTAGGTCTCGACGCGATACCCCTCGGATTCCAGGGCGATCGACACCGATGTCAGAATGTTGCGGTCGTCATCGACAAGCGCGATTGTTGCCATTTCAAGCGGCTCCCTCATGAGCTGTCCCTTCTGTCGTAGAGAAGGGGCTTTTGCAGGACAAATTAGGTACAAAATGTGGCATAGGCCTTGTCCGCTGTCACGCGCGGCATGCCGGCGGCCACAATCCTACCTCGACATGGATTGGACGAACGTACATCGCCAATCCTTTGGGCAACCGCGAAACTTTTTGCACATATAAACGATTTAAACAACTTTCAAAATATTTAAATCGATTAATGATTTGATATCATTTGACT
>NZ_RZPL01001255.1:0-594 GCF_004022805.1 Mesorhizobium sp. M7A.F.Ca.CA.002.04.1.1
CGGCGATGCCTTCGAACATCGCTTTCAGATAATCGGCGTCGTCCGCCGGCCGCGGCGCAAGGCGAGGCGGCAGCGCCGGATCGGCGATCGGAAACCGTTCGCCCGTGGCGGGAAGCGGATAGTAATCGAGGCCGGTGCCCGTCTCCGGGTCGATTGTCGCGCTGAGTTCGATGATACGGGCGAGCGGAAAGTGCTGGGCCAGCACCTTGCCGCCTGAGTTCGAGGCACCGCCCGCCAGCCAGGCGTTGCCGAGCCGGTGGCTGTAGATGCCGAAGCGCGGCGCCGAAATCGGCCGGTCGGACAGGATCTTGATGGTCAGCGAGGATCCCAGCGCAGTGACCCCGTCGCCGATCGCGGCGGCACCGGTCGCCAGGAACGAGGCGCAGCCATCCGTGGTGCCGGCGACGACGGCCACATCGCGCGGCAAGCCGAACAGTTCCCCGGCTTCCGCGGTGAGGGCGCCCGTGACCTCGCCCGGCACGATCACGCGCGGCAGCAACTCCATGCGCATTCCGGTCGCCGCGATCCATTCCGGCCAGCGGCGGGCCTCGACATCATAACCTGTCTTCAGGGCATTGTTCTCGTCGCTGACGT
>NZ_RZPL01001256.1:0-593 GCF_004022805.1 Mesorhizobium sp. M7A.F.Ca.CA.002.04.1.1
TCTTCATGCAGCGTATCGGGTGCCGCCACTATGTAGGCGTCGGCGGCATTGGCAGTCAGCGCGGCGGCGGCATCGGTGAAATGCCGGACGCCGAAATCGGACGCGGCCTTGCTTCCCGAGGCAGCGTTCGGATCAACGAATGCCGATAGTTCCGCGACAGGGCTCTCGGCAACCACCTGCGCATGCAGGAGACCCATGTAGCCGGCACCGACGATGGCGATCTTCAATTTGCTCAAAGGGTCCTCCTTACAGGCATGGTGCAAGGTTGGATGCTGGCCGGGGTGCGCAGGCTGGTGGTGTGATCGTGCGATCACCGAAGGCCAGCGTCATCACATCTTCTTCCGTCGCCCCACGCGCCAGCGTGCCGACAGAGTGGCCTTCGCGCATGACGACGATGCGGTCGGCAACGCCGAGGACCTCGGGCAACTCGCTCGACACCATGAGGATCGCCGCGCCCTCGGCCTTCAATCTTGCGATCAGGTGATGGAGTTCGGACTTTGCGCCGACGTCGACGCCGCGTGTCGGCTCGTCGAGCAGGATGATCTTCGGCTTGGTGGCAAGCCATTTGCCGATGACGACCTTCTGCTGATTGC
>NZ_RZPL01001257.1:0-589 GCF_004022805.1 Mesorhizobium sp. M7A.F.Ca.CA.002.04.1.1
TGCAGGGACAGATCGCACTGCCGGTGACCGGCCGCATCAAGCGGCGATTCGGCGCCGACGACGGTAACGGCGCGGTGATGCTAGGCGACATGGTTGCGACACAATCGGGAGCCATCGTTACCGCGCCGGCGGATGGAAATGTGCTTTATGCGGGGCCGTTTCGCTCTTATGGTCAACTCTTGATCCTGAACGCAGGCGACGGCTATCATGTCGTTTTGGCGGGGATGAGCAGAATCAGCGTCGCGACCGGTCAATCAGTGCTTGCAGGAGAGCCGATCGGTGCGATGGGAGAGGCCCGGGTGGCGAGCACCTCGGTTTCGAAGAATGGAAATGCCACGCCGGAACTCTATGTCGAGTTCCGCAAGGATGGAAAACCCGTCGATCCGGCCCCATGGTGGGCGGACCGTTTTTCTGGAAGGACGTGAATAATGCGGAAACTGTCGCTTCTGTTTGCCGGTGCGCTGATGGGCGCGTCCGCCATGAGCCTGGTCTATGGCGCACCCGGCTCGGCGGCGAACGCTGCAGGGTCGGAGACCTACAAGCAACTGGCGATCTTCGGCGATATCTTCGAGCGCGTGCGGGCACAGTA
>NZ_RZPL01001258.1:0-589 GCF_004022805.1 Mesorhizobium sp. M7A.F.Ca.CA.002.04.1.1
ACCCTGGATGCCGAGCGAGCTTGCTGTCGCGATGCCGCGCTTGACGACGTCCTGCGCGACCGCTGCGAAATCGTCGAATCCGTTCTGGCGATTGCCCTTGAGCGCCGCCTGATGCCAGGCTGGGCCGAACTCGCCGCCGCCGCGGATGCATGCCTGCACATAGGCATTGCCTTTCTCCAGCCACAGCTTACCACGCACGCCGGCATAGCCGGGCAGCAGCGGCACTTCGAAGCCGCCATAGCCGTAAAGCAGCGTCGGCACCGGACCTTTCTGGTCGCGCCGCCTGACGACGAAATAGGGGATCATCGTGCCGTCCTTGGAGCGCGCCTCGAACTGTTCCGAGATCAGCGGCGAGGCATCGAAACGCGCCGGCTGCGACTTCACGGTGGCGAGCGTCTCGCCATTGTCGTCGGACCAGATGATCGAACTCGGGGTCAGGAAATCGGTGAAGGAGAAGGAGACACTCGAGCCGAACTGCTCGGCATGACTGATGCCGACATTGCCATTTTCGGGCAGCGCCACCGGTTTCAGCGACCAGTTGCCATCCATGCGCTCGCAGACGACGACTTTGCCGCGCACATTGTCCATC
>NZ_RZPL01001259.1:0-585 GCF_004022805.1 Mesorhizobium sp. M7A.F.Ca.CA.002.04.1.1
GTCACTCAAAGTGACTTGCCTGGCCTTGTTTGACACCAATTCGGGCGTCAAACGGCTGACGTGTAGATGTCGGACCCCAAGCCCCCCCCGGGTTGTTCCGACGTTGGTTAGGCGTTGCTGCGTGAACATCTTCGCGCGGTTCAGACAGAACAGGATCACATGCAGAAATTTACCGTTTTAACGGCAGCTCTTGCTGCCGGCGTAATGACTTTTGCCTTCAGTGCGGCGCATGCAGCGTCATTCAGCCCGCGGGCCGATCAAGGGTTTCCCGTGGTATCCGCAAAAAGCGGCAAGGCAGGCCACGACGCCAAGGCGACAAAGCAGGCATCCGCCAAAGCGGAGACGAAGCGGGCTTCCGCCAAAGCGGAAAAGGCAAGCTGGTCCAAACCGAAGAAGTCCATCGCCAAAAGGCAGACGAAGCGCGGCCGCAAGACCGTCGACATGACGAGAACGGCATCGATCGGCCTCAGGAACGCGGCGGAGTCGACGGCCGCGGTGGCGAGCAGCGGCCAGTATTCCGCAATCGTTGCCCGCTATGCGGCGATCGAAGGCGTGCCCGTGTCGCTCGCCTCGGCGGTCATCAAG
>NZ_RZPL01000125.1:0-10288 GCF_004022805.1 Mesorhizobium sp. M7A.F.Ca.CA.002.04.1.1
ACCATGCGGTGTGTGACGAACTCTTCGCCCGCCACGCGCTGAAAGCCAAGCCGTTCATAGAAACGGAAAGCTTCTTGCGGCGCGCGGGTGTTCAGCATGGCGAAATGGTGACGTGCCCTGTCGACAACGGTTTCGACCAGCATCCGGCCAAGGCCGGCGCGACGGTGGCGCGCGCTGACGAACAGGTGCCGGACCCGGCCGTGGCCCCTGTCCTCGAAATAGGGATCGATGTTCAACCCGCACACGCCGGCGAGTTCCCTTCCATACCATGCTCCGTACAGCGCCTCCCCCCGTTTCAGGAACTTGTTGCGGCCACTTGCCCAGCCATCCGCAAGGCGTACCAGCATCCAGTAGCCTTCCAGCCGGCTCTCTTCCTTCAGCGTGTCGAAGGCCGGCATGGTCGGCCGAAACCGCTTGAGCACGTAGCCGACCTCTGGGATGGCGCCTGTCGATCCACCCATTGAGCTACTCCGCCGGGCGCGTCTCTTCGAGCACGCTGTCCTCGTGATAGAGAAAACCGCCGGACTGCCGCTTCCACAGCCGCGCATAGAGCCCGTCGAGCGCCACCAATTGGTCATGCGTGCCTTGCTCGACAATGCGGCCGCCGTCGAGCACCACCAGACGATCGAGTGCTGCGATCGTCGACAGCCGGTGGGCGATGGCGATGACCGTCTTGTTTTCCATCAGCCGTGTCAGATTCTCCTGGATCGCCGCCTCGATGTCGGAATCGAGTGCCGAGGTCGCCTCATCGAGAATCAGGATCGGCGCATCCTTGAGGAAGACGCGGGCGATCGCCACGCGCTGGCGCTGGCCTCCCGACAGCTTGACGCCGCGCTCGCCGACAAACGCCTCGTAGCCGGCGCGGTCCCTGTTGTCGCGCAAGGTCAGGATGAACTCGTGCGCCTCAGCCTTTTTCGCCGCCGCGATCACCTCCGCATCGGTCGCGTCAGGCATGCCGAGCTTGATGTTGTCGCGCAGCGAACGGTGGAACAGCGCCGTGTCCTGGCTGACGACGCCGATATTGGCGCGCAGCGAATTCTGCGTAACTTTGGCGACATCCTGGCCATCGATGGTGATCGACCCGCTCTCGAGATCGTAGAGGCGCAGGATCAGATTGGCGAGGGTCGTCTTGCCGGCGCCGGACGGTCCGACCAGCCCTACCTTCTCGCCTGGCCTGACGACAAGGTCGATGCCGTTCAGCACGCCGAAACCTTTGCCGTAGTGGAACTCGACGTTCTTCACCGCGATACGGCCACCCGCAACGACGAGTTCCTTGGCGTCGGGCGCATCGGTGAGGCCGAGCGGCTGCGAGATCAGCGCCTTGGAATTCTCCAGCACGCCGAGGTTTCGCAAGATGCTGTTGAGCTGCATCATCAGCCGGCCGAGCAGCATGTTGAGCCGCAGCACCAGCGACAGGGTGAAGGCGACCGCGCCGACGGTGATCGAGCCCTCGACCCAGAGATAGACGGCAAAGCAGCCGATCGCCGTGATCATGATGCCCGACAGCGTGGTCAGCGCCATGCGCACGCCGGTCAGCCGGCGGGTGAACGGGCGCAATGCGTCGAGATAGATGTCGAAACCGTTCCTGATGTAGCGGTCGTCGCCATCGGCCGAGAACAGTTTCAGCGTCTGCACGTTGGAATAGGAATCGACGATGCGGCCGGTGATCATCGAGCCGGCCTCGGCTGTTTCCTCGGCATGCTTGCGGATTGCCGGCAAATAGAGCTTGGCCAGCCAGCCGAAGGCGGAAATCCAGATCACCACCAGAACCGCCAGCCTGAGATCGAGGCCTGCGACCAGCGCCAGCGTCGTCACCGTGTAGACGATCATAAACCAGACGACCTCGATGAAGCTTTCCATCAAGTCGCCGGTCGCCTGGCCCGCCTGCCAGACCTTCGTCGCGATGCGGCCGGCGAAATCGTTCTGGAAAAAGGCGTAGGACTGGCGCGAGACATGCCGGTGCGCCTGCCAGCGCACCAGATTGTAGAAGCCCGGCGTGATCGTCTGTTCGTCGACCAGCGCCGACAGGCCGACGACGACGGTGCGGATGACCAGCACCACCACGGCCATGAAAACCAGTTCAGGGCCGGCGGCGGCCCACAGTGCGTGCCAGCTGCGCTCGGCGGGAAGCTGGTCGAGAATATCGACCAGCCGCCCGACGAAGTAGAACAGGCCGGCCTCGACCAGCGGCGCGATGCCGCCGATGACCAGCATGGCGAAGAAGGCGAACTTCGCCTGGCCGACATAGTGCCAGAGAAAGCCGCCGACACTGATCGGTGGCCGAAGATTCGCCGGCTCCCTGAACGGATAGACCCAGTTCTCGAACCAGCGATAGACGGCTGTCATCATGCGGCGGCCATCATTCTGCGGCTTGCCTCTTTGCAAGTGCGTCGTTGGCGGGACCGTCCTCAAGCAGGAACCCGCCCGACTGGCGCTGCCAGAGCTGCGCGTAGAGCCCGCCCTTGGCGACGAGTTCTTCGTGCGAACCTTCCTCGATGACACGGCCCTTGTCCATCACCACCAGCCTGTCCATCGCCGCGATGGTCGACAGCCGGTGCGCGATGGCGATGACGGTCTTGCCTTGCATGAGCTTGTAGAGATTCTCCTGGATCGCCGCCTCGGCTTCGGAATCAAGCGCCGAGGTCGCTTCGTCAAGGATAAGTATAGGTGCGTCCTTCAACATAACGCGAGCAATGGCGACGCGTTGCCGCTGGCCACCGGACAATTTGACGCCGCGGTCACCGACATAGGCGTCGAAGCCCTTGCGGCCGCTGGCATCCGAAAGCCCCGATATGAAGTCCAGCGCCTCGGCGCGCCGCGCCGCCTCGACAAGCATCTCGTCGGTTGCATCGGGCCGGCCATAAAGGATGTTCTCGCGCACCGAACGATGCAGCAGCGAGGTGTCCTGCGTGACCATGCCGATCTGCGCACGAAGCGAATCCTGCTTCACAGCGGCGATTTCCTGGCCATCGACCAATATCTGCCCGGCTTCGAGGTCGTAGAAGCGCAGCAACAGGTTGACCAGCGTGGACTTGCCGGCGCCGGAACGGCCGACGATGCCGACCTTCTCGCCCGGCTTCACCGCCAGCGACAGGCCCTCGATCACACCCTTCTGCTTGCCGTAGTGGAAGCGAATGTCCTCGAAGCGGATCTCACCCCTGGAAACGCTGATCTCCTTCGCGTCCGGCCGGTCCTCGACAAGGCGCGGCAGCGAGATCGAGGCGATACCGTCCTGCACCGTGCCGATGTTCTCGAACAGGCCCGACATTTCCCACATGATCCATTGCGACATGCCCCACAACCTGAGCACAAGGCCGATGACCACGGCGACCGCGCCGATCGTCACTGCTTGCCCCAGCCACAGCCACAGCGCCATCGCGGTCACCGAGAACAAGAGCAGCGCGTTCAGTATGTAGAGCGAGCCGAAAAGCACTGTCACCAGGCGCATCGACCGGTAGACCGTTTCGAGAAAGCCGGACATACCGTCTTTGGCGAATGACGCTTCGCGGCGTGCATGGCTGAACAGCTTGACCGTCTGGATGTTTGAGTAGCTGTCGACGACCCGGCCCGTCATGATCGAGCGCGCATTGGCCTGTTCCTCGCCGACCTTGCCCAGCCGGGGAATGAAAAACCGCAGCAAAAGGATATAGCCGACCAGCCAGACGCCGAGCGGCGCGGCCAGCCGCCAGTCGGCCGAGCCGACGATGAGCAGCATGCCGAGGAAGTAGACGATAACGTAATTCAGGACGTCGATCACCTTGATGACGCATTCGCGCACGGCGAGAGCCGTCTGCATCAGCTTGGTCGCGATGCGGCCGGCGAACTCGTCCTGGTAGAAACTCATCGACTGCTTGAGCAGATAGCGGTGCACCTGCCAGCGGATGCGCATGGGATAGTTGCCCATCAGCGTTTGCTGGTTGAGGAGCGAATGCAGCCATACGGTGCCCGGCAGTGCGAACAGCACGATGAAGGCCATGCCGGCAAGCTTCCAGGCTTCCGTCTGCAGGAAGGTTTCGCGATTCTGCCCCGACAGCCAGTCGACGATGCGGCCGAGGAAGCCGAACATCCACACTTCCGCGATCGCGATGGCCGTCACCAGCACTGCGTCGAAAAGGATATAGGGCCAGGCGCCGCGCGTATAATGCACGCAGAAGGCAACCAGCGTCTTGGGCGGCTCGACCGGTTCCGCCGCGGGGAACGGATCGAGCCTTTTTTCAAACCAGCTAAACAACAACATAGGTCATGCCTGTGAAATGTGTTTGCCGCTTACGCGGCACGTGAGCGTACGAAGTCCCCGGAACCCATGGCGTCGAGTGCCGACGGTCCGGAATCACCCGGACCGTCGGCAATGCTTCGCGCAATATAGGGGCTCGCGGGCTTTTCGCCGACAGCTGCGCCAGACGATCCTGACGACACGGTGCCGCCAGCCCGGTTTTTCGGGCCAGGCCGGATCAGCCGGATGATCCGGCGCACCAGCGACGGCCGCCCGGGATCGGGAACCGCGCGCGAAAAATCGACATCCGGCAGCATGCCGCGATGCGGCCGGCGGCGAACCTCGGCGTGAACCGCCGACGAATAGGTGTCGCCGATCAGCAGCGCCCAGGTCGGCAGTCGGTGGATATGCAGGCTCCTCGAGCCCGGTATTCTGTAGGGATCGAACATCGGTCCGTCCTCCGTGTGAAAATCGAGATAAAAAGGCGAAGCAATATCGTCCGCCGGCATTCGCCCGGAGACACGCATTGCATCGGTCCGGACATGACGAGTGTCGGTCCGGACAGCTTCAGTTGGGGCGTTCAGCCCTTTTGACTTTTTGAAAAACATCGCAGGATTCCTTCGGAAGCCGAAAAATCGTTTCGGCGGGAATCGGTGCGATCAAGTCTTAGAGAGTCAGGAGAATCGTCGTACCGAAACCGCCGGCAGGCAGGTAAGCCCACGAGAGGGGCGCTGGATGTGCATGGTCATCATGAATTACCCCTCCATCGGTTCGGGTTGACAATGCTGGTTGTATACCCGACTTCGCAGAAAATGGCCACCCGCAGGTCCAGCAATTTCCAAAACCGCCAAGCCGCTGTGGCCGATCCGCCACTTATTAGAAGGACGCGGAAATGAACCGTCGTCTCCGCATCGCGCTCTACCAGCCTGACATTGCCGGCAACACCGGAACAATCCTGCGCTTCGCCGCGTGCCTCGGACTTGGCGTCGACATCATCGAACCGGCCGGATTTCCGCTCTCCGACAAGTCGCTCAAGCGAGCCGGCATGGACTACCTCGAAATGGCTGCCCTGACCCGGCATGTCGACTGGCACGCCTTCGAGGAATGGCGCAAGGCTGGTTCGCACCGGCTGGTGCTGCTGTCGACCAAAGCCACGACGGCCTACACCAGCTTCAGCTTCGCGGACGGTGACGTCCTCCTGTTCGGCCGCGAATCCGCAGGCGTGCCGGATCCTGTCCATCAGGCGGCGAATGCGCGCCTGACCATCCCCATGCAGGGTACGGCGCGCAGCATCAACGTGGCGCTCTCCGTCGCCATGGTGGTGGGCGAAGCCATCCGGCAACTCGGATAACGGCACTCCGTCTCCCGACATCTCGACCCAGGCGCACATCGCCTTCTCCTTCGTTTGCACATCCAGGGTTTCTTCGCTACAAGCTCAACTTAACTTGAGGTCAAGCAGAAAAATCGGGACGGAAAATCAGACATGGCGCCTGTAACGGAATTAACGGTTGGCCAGGTGGCCATGCGCAGCGGGGTGGCGGTGTCGGCGCTGCATTTCTACGAGGCCCGCGGCTTGATCCGCAGCCACCGCACGTCGGGCAACCAGCGCCGCTACGGCCGCGACGTGCTGCGGCGCGTGGCGATCATCAAGGTCGCACAGGAGGTCGGCATCTCGCTGGCCGAAATCGGTGCCGCACTTGAATCACTGCCCGAAAGCCGCACGCCGACGCGCGACGACTGGAACCTTTTGTCGACCGCCTGGCGCGACGGGCTCGATCACAAGATCGCCCAGTTGAAGAAACTGCGCGAAGGGCTGACCGACTGCATCGGCTGCGGCTGCATGTCGATCGACAAATGCCCGCTGCGCAACAAGGGTGACCGGCTGGCACGCGAGGGAACGGGGGCAAGGAGGCTGGTCGCTCTTCCTTCTCCCCGTTCACGGGGAGAAGGTGCCTGAACGCAGTGAAGGCAGATGAGGGGCGGCGCCAGCATTGAGAGGTTCGTGCCGCTCCTCAACCTGCCTGCCGGCACCCTCTCCCCGTAAACGGGGCGACGAAATCCTAGTCGGCCGCAGGCAACCGCCTGATGGTGAACTCGATCAGGTCGCCCGGCCGCTCGAACCAGCTTTCGATCTCGGTCCAGTAGGCCTGCTTGGGAAAGCGCTCGAACCATTCCTTGGCCTTGAGCCGGGCATCGGAGCGTGGCAGCACGAAGGTCTCGCGCAGGAAACCGTCGCGCGGCATACGCACGCGCTCGGCACGGCTTTGGTCGAGCCTTTTCTTTAGGCCATCCAGCGGCGGTCTTGCCGGGGTGCGCACGAAACAACTCCTTGCACCGTAATGACACTTGACCCTGTCCCCTAAGAGATTAGGGATCGCGCCGGCAAAAGACGAGTCATTTGTGGGACTCGCCGCCCCAACCGGAGACGGCATTTGGAACGACCAGAAATACCGGCGGGCCTGCCCGCCGACATCGAACAGAAGAAGATGAAGGCGCGCCTCTGGTTCGAGGCGCTGCGCGAACGCATCTGCGCCACCTTCGAGCAGATCGAGCAGGATCTTGGCGGGCCGCTGGCCTCGTGGTCGCCCGGCCGCTTCGAAAAGACGCCATGGGAACGTGACGAGGGGCGCGGCGGCGGCGGCACCATGTCGATGATGCACGGTCGCGTCTTCGAAAAGGTCGGCGTCCACACATCGACCGTCCATGGCGAGTTCTCACCCGAATTCAGGAAGCAGATGCCCGGTGCCGAGGAAGACCCGCGCTTCTGGGCATCCGGCATTTCGCTGATCGCGCACCCATGGAATCCCAACGTTCCGGCCGTGCACATGAACACGCGCATGGTGGTCACATCCAGCCAATGGTTCGGCGGCGGTGCCGATCTGACACCGGTGCTCGATCGCCGCCGCACCCAGGACGACCCCGACACGGTCGCCTTCCACCGCGCCATGCAATTCGCTTGCGAGAAGAATGTCGCGGTGGCCGATTACCCAAAATTCAAGGCCTGGTGCGACGAGTACTTCTATCTGTCGCACCGCAACGAGCCGCGCGGCACCGGTGGCATCTTCTTCGACTGGCTGCATTCGGGTGAGGACAAGGGCGGCTGGAATGCCGATTTCAACTTCGTCCAGGATGTCGGCCGCGCTTTTCTCGTCGTCTACGGCCACCTTGTGCGCGCCAACTTCAACGAGAACTGGACCGATGGCGACCGTGACGAACAGCTCATCCGCCGCGGCCGCTACGTCGAATTCAATCTGCTTCACGATCGCGGCACCATATTCGGACTGAAGACCGGCGGCAATGTCGCCGCCATCCTCTCCAGCCTGCCGCCCGAGGTCCGCTGGCCGTAACAAAATGGTGAGCCCGGCGTGAGCCGCATTGATGTCCCATTCGCTCGAATTGGGCATGGAATGTGGCACACGGTGCGGCGAAAAATTTCTTTTTCGTCTAATAGGCTCTTGAAAAGACTGGTCTATTTGTGGCGCGGGGTCGGGAAGCGCCGGCGGTTCGCCTGCGCGCAATTTCAGGAAAGTGCGAAACGGCTTTCCGACCGGAATTGCGTCAAGACAAAGCGAGCCGCGACCCGACGCGACCGGACGGCCCAAGACGACGCGGGACATCTTCGTCAAAAAGATACCCGCCTTTCCAGGAGTACTTCGCAATGCGCAAGATCATTGTTTCGGCGGCCGCCGCTGCCCTTCTCGCTTCCGGTTCGGTGGCGTTCGCCGCCGTCAAGCACACCACCGGGACGATCAAGACCTTTGACACGACGGCCATGAGCCTGGTCCTCGACGATGGATCGTCTTTTACGCTTCCCAAGACCTTCAAGGATCCTGGCCTGCAGGTCGGTGAAAAGGTCCGTGTCTCATGGGACATGAGCGGCAAGAAAAAGATTGCCGAGGCTGTCAAGATCGCCAAGTGAAGGCCTGCCCGCCAAAACGGGACGAGACGAGGGCGGAGCGATGCTGCTCCGCCCTTTTGCCGTTGACGGCAACCAATACCACCCCATCTGTGTTATGCTTCTCACCCGTTCGCGGTCCGCGGTTTCAACCCTGGAACCGGACATGGGCCAAAAAAGTGCCGGAGCCTCGACCAGGCTCCACGGAGAAAAGGAGAAATCTCATGAAGGAATTTCACTGCGGGTCGCTCGTGCCCGGCTGTGACTGGCACACACGTGCCGACGAGGAAGCCGAGGTCATGCGCCGTGCCGTCGAGCACATGCGCGAGACACATGGTGAGACGGTCATCCGCGAGACGATGATCGAGGCGATCCGTTCGCGCATCGAAAAGACCCGCGACGCGGCCTGATCTACCCGGCCTGCAAGGCTTCGGCGGCGCGCTTGAGGAGCGCGTCGCGATCAGGGGCAAACCCGGCTTCGACCCATTCCGCTTCGAGATTCCTGAGGATTTCGCCGAGTTTCGGGCCTGGAGTTGCGCCGAGCGCCGTCAGATCGGCACCTTTCAGCGGAAACAACGGCTTTTCCCATTTGGTGGCGAAGCCAAGCAGGCGCGAAAAGCCACCGGCTTCGAGCAGCGCCTCATTGTCCTCGACGGCGCGCATCCTGGCTGCCGCAAGCGACAGCCGCAGACGGTCGACAAACCCCTGCCGGTCGCCGCGATAGAGCCTTTTTGCCAGTTCGCCCTCGGTCGTCTTCGGCTCGACGGCGGTGGCGAGCGCCCATTGGCGCAGGCGATCCGCTTCGGCGGTCGAGAGTTTGAGCCGCTCGGCGAGCGACTTCATGCGAGCGGCATCGGGCGGCACGATCGCTTCCAGTCTGAGCAGCGGGTCGGGTGCCCAGCCCAGATCCTTGCCGGCCTTGGCCAACCCATGGATGGCATCGATACCCCATTTCTCGCTTTCCGGCAGCGCCGCGGTCAAGACACCTGCCTGCCGCATCCAAAGCAGCGCCCGTGACGGATCGGGCGCCGACAAAAGTTTCTTCAGTTCCGACCAGATGCGCTCGGACGAAAGCTGGGCCAGCCCTTCCTTCAGACGGGCGCAGGCTTTCAGCCCCTCGGCGTCGGGCCGTCCGTCGCCGTACCAGGCGAAGAAGCGGAAGAAGCGCAGGATGCGCAGGTAGTCTTCGCGAATGCGCGCTTCCGGGTCGCCGATGAATCGCAGCCGGCGCGCCTCGATGTCGGCAATGCCGCCGACCAGGTCGACCACCTTGCCATCGGCCTCGGCATAGAGCGCGTTGATGGTGAAGTCGCGCCGCTCGGCATCGAGCTTCCAGTCGCGCCCGAACGACACTTTCGCGCGCCGCCCGTCGGTTTCGATATCGGCGCGCAAGGTGGTGATTTCATAGGGCTTTCCGCCGGCAACCACGGTGATCGTCCCATGCTCGATGCCGGTTGGCACCGCCTTGAACCCTTCCGCTTCGGCGCGGCGGAGGGTTTGCTGCGGCAAGCAGGTGGTGGCGATGTCGATGTCGGCGACCGGCTGGTCCATCAGCGTGTTGCGCACCGCGCCGCCGGCGACTCGCGCCTCTTCACCGCCTTCGGCCAATGCGAACAGCAGGCGCTGTAGATGCTTGTCGGTGAGCCAATCGGCCCTGCCCGCGATCGAGACACTCACGCATAGAGCCTTTCATAGAGAGTACGAATGATGCCGGCGGTGACGCCCCAGATGCGCCGGTCGCCGTAAGGCATGTCGTAGAAGAACCATTCGAGATCGTTCCACATACGGCTGTCGCGCTTGTGGTTGGCCGGGTCCATCAGGAAGCGCAGCGGCACTTCGAAAGCGGCATCGACCTCGTCTGCGTTGAGCGTCAGTTGGAAACCGGGCCGCACGATGCCAAGCACCGGGGCGATGCGGTAGCCGCTGCCGGCGACATAGTCGGGCATGCGGCCGATGATCTCGATGCCATCTCGGCCAAGCCCGATCTCCTCGAAGGTCTCGCGCAGCGCCGCCGCCTCAGGGCTCGGATCGGTCGGATCGATAGTGCCGCCGGGAAAGGCCACCTGCCCCGAATGGCTGCGCAGCTTTTCGGCCCGTTTGGTCAGAAGAACCGTCGCATCGCCCTCATGATCGACCACCGGGATCAGCACCGCGGCATTGCGCAGCGCCTTGCCCTGGTT
>NZ_RZPL01001260.1:0-583 GCF_004022805.1 Mesorhizobium sp. M7A.F.Ca.CA.002.04.1.1
TTCTGCGACCGCATGAATTCCTGGGCGCAGGGCGAGGGCCAGCCGGGGCTGGGCTATATCTTCTGGCGCAAGGAGGGCGACAAGCTCGAAGGCGCCGGTCCGCTCGCCAAGAACATCGGCGAGGAGCGCACCGAGGCGATCCGCCTTCAGCTCGGCCTTGCCGATGGCGACGCCGCCTTCTTCGTTGCCGGCGACCCGAAGAAGTTCGTCTCCTTCGCGGGGGCTGCGCGCACCCGTGCCGGCGAGGAGCTGAACCTTGTCGACCGCGAGCGTTTCGAGCTGTGCTGGATCGTCGACTTCCCGTTCTTCGAGTGGAACGAGGAAGAGAAGAAGATCGACTTCGCCCACAACCCGTTCTCGATGCCGCAAGGTGGCATCGATGCGCTGAATGGCGAGGACCTGCTCGGCATCAAGGCGTTCCAGTACGACATGGTCTGCAACGGTTTCGAGATCGCCTCAGGCGGTATCCGCAACCATCTGCCCGAAACCATGGTCAAGGCGTTCGAGACGGTAGGGCTGGACCGCGCCACGGTCGAGGAGCGCTTCGGCGGCCTCTATCGTGCCTTCCAGTATGGCGCACCGC
>NZ_RZPL01001261.1:0-583 GCF_004022805.1 Mesorhizobium sp. M7A.F.Ca.CA.002.04.1.1
GCTGGTGCGGGCCGTCGATGCGATGGCGCAGAGGGGAAACTGATGCGCCTTTCCATTCCGATATCCGCCTTCGTCGCGGCGATCGTCGGCTTCGGCGGCACGCTGGCCATCGTCATCGCCGCCGCCAACGCAGTCGGCGCGACGCAGATCGAGACGGCAAGCTGGGTGACGACGATCTGCCTGGCCATGGCGATCGAGAGCCTGTGGCTGTCATGGCGCACGAAAATGCCAGTCATCACCGCCTGGTCGACGCCGGGCCTGGCGCTGATCGCGGCATCGAGCGGCTTTTCGATGGGTGAGGCCGTCGCCGCCTTCATCGTCACCGGCGTCCTTCTGATCGCCACCGGGCTGTTTCGGCCCCTGACGAAGCTGATCTCGAGAATACCGCCTTCCGTCGCCTCGGGCATGCTGGCCGGTATCGTCGTCACCTTCGCGCTCAATGCGGTGAAGACCATTCCCATCGACCCGTGGCTGATCCTGCCGCTGATTGCAGCCTTCTTCGTCATCCGCCTGTTCAACCCGGCGCTGTCGGTGCTGGCGGTGCTGATCGGCGGTGGCCCTCCCCCTTTCCTCACCCGCCCTG
>NZ_RZPL01001262.1:0-582 GCF_004022805.1 Mesorhizobium sp. M7A.F.Ca.CA.002.04.1.1
CTGGTGTAGAGCACATGGTCACCGGAGACGTTGCCATTGACATAGCCCTGGCTGTCCTTGGTGTAGTCGCGCGCCATCGCATTCAGGTTGCGCCACGCCAATCCGGCATGACCGGCCGGAATTTTCCTGAAGGTGCGCGACGTCACATCGTCGAAACCGATCGTTTCGAGAGCGGCATCAGTGGCAATGCCGGCGCGTTGCGCGGACAGCAGGCCGAGATCCGCCGAGTAGGGCGACAGCGTCAGCCGCCGCTCCAAGCCTTCGCCACTGATGCTGACCGTGTCGGCTTCTTCAGCCAGGTCGAAGCTGAAGACGGCACCCGGCGCCAGTGTCCGCGCCTCCAGGACGTGCCCGTCCCCCGACACGGAGAGGGTCGCGGGTCCATCGCCGGCAACGCGCCCGCTGACGCGGCGCGGCGGCGCCAGACCGACCGGCAGCAGCATCTCCTGTGATACCATCCCGGCCGGCGAACCCGGCAGCGGCAGGAAGTGTCGGGACTGAATGTCGTTTTCGCTTTTCGCCTGCCAGCCGGGCGGCACCGAAACCACAAAGCGCCAGTTGCCCGGCTTGCGGATCACGGCC
>NZ_RZPL01001263.1:0-577 GCF_004022805.1 Mesorhizobium sp. M7A.F.Ca.CA.002.04.1.1
GATCCCGACCGGCCTTGGCAAGACCGGCATATTCTTCGCGCACGAGCATGATGATGTGACGCCTGACATCGTCGTCCTCGGCAAGTCGCTCGGCGGCGGCGTCCTGCCGATCGCCGCCATCATCGCGCGCCGCGATCTCGACGTCACCGGTGGCTTCGCGATCGGCCACTACACCCACGAGAAGAACCCGGTGACGACCCGCGCCGCATTGACGACGATCGACATCATCCTGGAGGAAGGGCTGGTCGAGCGCGCGGCCGAACTCGGTCGGCACATGCTAGGGCGCATGCAGCACCTGATGGCGCGCTCGCCCCATGTCGGCGACGTCAGGGGCAGGGGACTGATGGTCGGCGTCGAGCTCGTCGAGGATCGCGATACGCGCCAGCCGGCACGCGATCTCGCCGAGCGCGTCTTCTATGCTTGCCTTGAACAGGGGCTGAGCTTCAAGATCAGCCAAGGCAACGTGTTGACGCTGTCGCCGCCGCTGGTCATTTCGAAAACCGACCTCGACGGCGCGCTCGACATTGTCGAGCGCACGGTGCTGGCGGCCTGACCGTGAAGGCCGTGCGCACCGACC
>NZ_RZPL01001264.1:0-574 GCF_004022805.1 Mesorhizobium sp. M7A.F.Ca.CA.002.04.1.1
GGGCAGGATGGCTGCGTCACCGGCATGGCGACCGTGCGGACGAGCTTGCCGTCGGGTCCGTAGGCTTCGATGACGCTGCCGCCCCAGACGGCGTTCCACAGGATGCCGTCGCGGTCGAGCACCGACCCGTCGACATAGCCCTTGGCCGAGCGGTGGTCGACGAACAGCTTGGGCTCACCGGCAGGCAGACCGGTCGCCGGGTCGCAGGCGACGCGCATCAGCATCCCGGTCGAGGTGTCGGTGTAGTAAGCGATCGCCCCATCCTCGGTAAAACAGATCGAATTGGAGACGGTGATGTCCGAAAACAGCTGGCGCAGTTCGCCCTTGAAAAACCAGTAGATCGAACCCGCGCCTTTTTCCTCGCCCTTGCCCATGGTGCCCATCCACAGGGCACCACAGGGATGGACGCGGGAATCGTTGGAGCGCGTGACCGGATTGTCGGCCTCGACAGGCGTGTGCAGCGTCAGCTTGCCGGTCGCGACATCGCGGACATAAAGGCCGGTCTCGGCGGCGATCAGCTGGCGCTTGTCGTCGATGACGGCGATGGCGCTCGCCATTTGGCCAAGCTCATGGA
>NZ_RZPL01001265.1:0-573 GCF_004022805.1 Mesorhizobium sp. M7A.F.Ca.CA.002.04.1.1
GGGTCGGCGCCAGCCGGCAGGCTCAGCGCAACGCCGGGTAGGGCCGGTCCTGCCTGTCCGAGTGCCGGGAATACGGCGAAGATTCGCGCCCTGCCAGCGGCCAAGACTATGGTGCGATCGCACCATATCAAAGGTTGTATCCAGCCGAGACAATGGCGGCGTTCGATTCCTCCCTTTCCAGTTACGGGCGGGAGCAGCGACCGCCGGCATGAGACAGCGTCAACCTACCCCAACGGACCTGTTTTCGGCGATGGCCCGGCCATGACACCGTCTGGCTGAGAGCAACGCGCTCCCGTCCGGCTTTTTTTCGTAAAGGCCGGCTAACCCCAAATCGCTGGCCAATCTCGGCCCCAAGCGGAGCAAGTCTCTGATTCCGGGGACAAAGCCGGGCTGCGTGTTCAGTGCCGGCCAGGCGGCGTTTTGCTCATCGCGATGACGCGTTACCGGGGTGACATCAAACTGTCATGCGACTGTTATAATCGAAGGCTATTGGCCTCAGCGGGCGCCGACTGACGAGCGCCGAGAGACCATCTTCCGAACAGGAGCAGGCCACATGAAGAAATTCCTCTATAC
>NZ_RZPL01001266.1:0-571 GCF_004022805.1 Mesorhizobium sp. M7A.F.Ca.CA.002.04.1.1
TCGTGGAAGATCTCGCGGGTCGTGCCGCTTTCCACCACCTCGCCGGCATACATCACGATCATCTCGTCGCAGAGTTCGGCGATCACGCCCAGATGATGCGAGATGAACAGCACCGAGCAGCCGATGTCGCGCTGCAGATCCTTGAGCAGTTCGATGGTGGCCACCTCCAGCGTCGCATCGAGCGCCGTGGTCGGCTCGTCGGCGATCAGCAGCGCTGGCTCCATCATCAGCGCCATGGCGATGGCGATGCGCTGCTTCATGCCGCCGGAGAATTCGTGCGGAAACTGCGTCAGCCGGCTTTCCGGATCGGGAATGCGAACCTTGCGCAGCATGGCGACCGAGCGCGCATCCTTGTCCCGCTTCGACAGACCCGAGCGATACTGGATGTCGCGCATCTGCCGCCCCACCGACAGCACCGGGTTGAGCGCACCCATCGGGTCCTGGAAAACGGTGGCGATCCTTTGCCCGCGCAGGCCGCGCATCGCGGTGGGGTCGAGCCGGGCAAGGTTCTTGTCGCCCTCGAAGATGATGTCGCCCGATAATATCTCGCCATTGTCGGCGAGCCTGTCTC
>NZ_RZPL01001267.1:0-564 GCF_004022805.1 Mesorhizobium sp. M7A.F.Ca.CA.002.04.1.1
ACTCATGACTTGTCTCCGGGAATGATTTGCATGGCAGCGCGATTCTGGCCGCGAGCCACGGCCGCCCACAACGCCATGAACGGCGTCGCCAGCAGCAGGAATGGCGGGATCAGATGCGGGAAATAGATGCGCGTGTCGTGGATCGGGAAGACGGTGAACTTCGCCAGCGCGCCGAGCACCAGTGCCGCGAACAGGATGCCGGCGCGGCGGTCGAGGCGGAAGCCGGCGCGGTCGGCAGCAAACCAGCCGGCCAGTGCCAGCACCGACACGCCGACCCAGCTGTTCAGGCTGACGGCACGCAGCAGCGAGGTGGCAAATGCCCTGAGATAGGCAACGATGGAGAATGGCGGCTCGAACCCGTCCATATTGTAATGCTGCTCGATGCTGGAGAACCACAGATGCGGCCACCAGCCGGGATGATGCGCCCAGTGCGAGATGGCGAAATAGGCAACGAAGGAAGCGGCAAAGCCGGCCAGCGCGCCCCATGCCCTCTGCCGGAACGCAACCAGCAGCACAGCAAAAACAGCAAGGAAAACAATGTTGTCCGGGCGCACCATGAAGGCG
>NZ_RZPL01001268.1:0-559 GCF_004022805.1 Mesorhizobium sp. M7A.F.Ca.CA.002.04.1.1
CCAAGATCCGCTTCACCATCGGCAGCGTGGTTTTGACCTCGAAGCTGATCGACGGCACCTTCCCCGATTATCAGCGGGTCATTCCGACAGGCAACGACAAGAAGCTGATCATCGACCGCCAGAGCTTTGCCGCCGCCGTCGATCGTGTTTCGACCATCTCTTCCGAACGCGGTCGCGCGGTGAAGCTGTCGATCAGCGAGGGTCAGGTGACGCTTGCGGTCAACAATCCGGATTCAGGCAGCGCCACCGAAGAACTGTCCGCTGACTATTCATCCGATCCGATCGAGATCGGCTTCAACGCCAAGTACCTGCTCGACGTTGCCGCGCAGCTGACCGGCACGGAGGCCAAGTTCATGCTGGCGGATGCCGGTTCGCCGACGCTGATCCACGACATGGCCGACGAGACCGCACTCTATGTGCTGATGCCGATGCGCGTGTAGCGGCGCGGTGTCAGCACTTCGGTCCTGTTGTGGACCGGCGGCAAGCGCGATATTTACGGCGACTTCTATAGGCGGATAGCGGTTGCCGCCGGTCCACAACAGGACCGAAGTGCTGACAC
>NZ_RZPL01001269.1:0-552 GCF_004022805.1 Mesorhizobium sp. M7A.F.Ca.CA.002.04.1.1
GTCGGCGGATCTCATATCGCCCATTGCTGGCACGCGGACGTTCCACTGGGGGCCATGAGCGCATGAACGAAGACCTGCTCCGTGTCAGCGACCTGCGCGTCTCGTTTCGGGTTGGCGGCCTGTCCGCCAGGCTCGCGGGGCGGGCCACCGAAATCGAAGCGGTCTCCGGCGTCAGCTTCACGCTTCAACGAGGCAGCACCTTCGCGCTGGTCGGCGAATCCGGCTCGGGCAAGACGACGCTGGCGCGCACCCTCAACGGTCTTCAGCCGGTGAAAGCAGGCACGATCGTGTTCGAAGGACAGGAACTGCAAGGCCTGTCCAACGCCGCGATGAAACCGGTGCGGCGGCGCATGCCGATGATGTTCCAGGATCCGGTCGGATCGCTGTCGCCGCGGCTCAGCGTGCGCTCGCTGCTGTCGGAGCCTTTCGTCATCCACGGTTTGTCGGATCGCGATCTCAACGCTGAAGTCACACGGCTTCTTGCGCTGGTCGGTCTGCCGCGCGATTTCGCCGACCGCTACCCGCACCAGCTATCCGGCGGCCAGGCGCGCC